>DASVVF010000778.1:0-3524 GCA_036386695.1 Catenuloplanes sp.
GTCTCGTCCCGAGCCACCCGTCGTAGGTCCGCCCCGCACCGTCCGAGGTACCTGAGCTACCTCGCCGCCGCGGTGACCGTGGCGGTGGTCGCCGTCGCCGTGTTGCTCGTCGGTCGGACGATCCTCGCCCGGGACCAGCCGCCCGGTGGTCAGGCGGGGCCCCCGGGTACCCCGGCCACGGCCGAACCGACCGGCGCCGGCCAGCCGGTCGCCACCGGGTCGGCCGACCGGGAGGCCCGTCGCGGCAGCGCCGTGCGGCCCGCGGCCGCCCGGGTGGCCGCGGCACCGATCTCGGTGCGCTACACCTTCGACGGCGGACCCGGTCGGCCGATCCTCGACACCGACGGCGGTCATCCGCTGCGGGTCGCCGTCGAGGCGGGCGGTGCGGTCGCCTTCGTCGGCCGCGACGCCGGGCAGGCGGTCGGGTTTCCGCCGCCCTGCGCCGGCGCGCCGGCGAGCTGTCCGCGGTCCATCCTGGAAGGTGTGCGCGACGACGAGCTGAACCCCGGCACCCGCCCGGTCCGCTTCGGTGCGACGGTGCGGATGACCCGCGCCGACACCAGCGACGGCGCGAACGTCGTGCAGAAGGGGTACTCGGTCGGCGGCGGCACCCAGTTCAAGCTTCAGGTCGACGGCGCGGCGGGCCGACCCAGCTGCGTGGTCGCCAGCGCGGGCACGATCTATCGCACGGTGGCGCCGGTCCGGGTCGCCGACGGCGAGTGGCACCAGCTCACCTGTGCCCGCACCGGGTCGGCGCTGACGATCACCGTGGACGGGGTGGTCAAAGGCTCGATCGAGGTGCCGCCCGAGCTGTCCATCGTCACGCCGGAGCCGTTGCGGGTCGGTGGTAAGGGGGCCAACGCCGGCAATGACCAGTACTCCGGCCGGATCGACGACGTATTCCTGACCATCACTTGATCGGAATGGTTTCCCTGGCATAGCCGCCCACGGTGCGCCACCGCCTTTTCACGTACCGAATTGTGCCGTCGTGGAGTTGCGCGGCCCACGCCGCGATCTCTAAGGTTGGTCCTCGTCGAGCCGCTTGGGTCACCCGACCGGGTGACCTCGGATCGGTCGCCAACTCGCTCATCACGAGCCGGGAACACGCAATACGGGTTGAATCCACAGCTCCCTCCGGGGTGCCGCGGTAGGGCGAAGCCTGTGCGGTGGACGAATGCGTATTCGACCACCCACGGCGCACCCGTCGGCTGGCCCGGCAGGCGGTCAGGGGAAAAGGAGTCACGCTCCGGTGGCAATCAGTGCCGTACGCCGCGGAAGACGATCCCTGCTGGTCAGCGCGCTCTGCGCCGCGGCGACGGCGACCGCCGTCCTCTTCGGTGCGACCGGTGTGCGGGCCGAGCCGTCGATCGGTGAGCTGGAAAAGCAGATCGATCAGGCGTGGAACCAGCTGGAGCCGCTGATCGAAAAGCACAACGGCACCCGGCTGGAACTGGCCGCCAAGAAAAAGCAGGTAGCGGCGCTGGCCGAGCGAATCCGGCCCCTGGAGCTCCAGGTCGACCTGGCACTGAACCGGGTCGGCGATTTCGCCGCCGTGTCGTACAAGGGTGGGTCGCCGACGGTGATCAATACCCTGCTCCAGGCGGGCACCCGGGACCGGTTCACGGCCCGGCTGGAAAGCCTGGATCAATTCGCCCGCCAGCAGCGGCGCGATATCCAGTCGGTGCTGGACGCCAAGCAGGCGTACGAGGCGAAGAAGCAGCCCCTCGACGCGCTGGTCAGTCAGTTGACCAGGACCGAGGCGGACCTGGCGGCGCGCAAGAAGCAGATCGACGGGGACATCAAACGGCTGGACTCGCTGCGGCTGGCCGCGTACGGCCGCAACGGCACGGCCGGTGGGTCGCTGCGCCCGGCCGCCTGCCCGGCGAGCTACCCGGGCGGCGCGGCCGGCAAGGCGGTCCGCTTCGCCTGCCTGCAGATCGGCAAGCCGTACGTGTGGGGTGCGGCCGGCCCCGGCTCGTACGACTGCTCCGGGCTGACCGGGGCCTCCTGGGCCGCCGCGGGTGTCTCGCTGCCGCACAACGCCGCCGCCCAGCGCCGGTCGATGAAGACCGTGGGCCGTGGCGAGCTGCGCCCGGGCGACCTGGTGTTCTTCTACGGCGATCTGCACCACGTCGGGATCACGGTCGGCAACGGGTGGATGGTGCACGCCCCGACCTTCGGCCAACCGGTGACGATGGCGAAGATCGACTCCCAGCCGGTGCACAGCTTCGGCCGTCCCGGCTGACCGTCCCTGCCCGCGGGGGGCCGGGTGCGGGCGGGGCTCAGCGGGTCGCCCACACCCGCCAGTTGCGCCACGAACGGCTCGCCGTCGGGCCGCGCTGGCCCTGGTAACGCGAGCCGTACACCGCCGAACCGTAGGGGTGCTCGGCCGGTGAGGACAGCCGGAAGATGCACAGCTGACCGATCTTCATGCCCGGCCAGAGGGTTATCGGCAGGTTGGCCACGTTCGACAGCTCCAGGGTCACGTGCCCGGAGAAGCCGGGGTCGATGAAGCCGGCCGTGGAATGGGTGAGCAGCCCCAACCGTCCGAGGCTGCTCTTGCCTTCCAGCCGCCCGGCGAGCTGATCGCCGAGGGTGATCACCTCCAGCGTCGAGGCGAGCACGAATTCACCGGGGTGCAGCACGAACGGCTGCCCGTCGGCCACCTCCACCTCGGCGGTGAGGTCGTCCTGCTGGGCCGCCGGGTCGATGTGCGTGTAGAGGTGGTTGTTGAAGACCCGGAAGAACCGGTCGAGGCGTACGTCGATGCTGGACGGCTGCAGCAGGGCCGGTTCGAACGGCTCCAACGCCAGGTTGCTGGCCTTGATCTCGGCGACGAGGTCCCGGTCGGAGAGCAGCATCGGGACACCATACCGATCGCCCGGATTTACCCGGCGTGCCGGCTACCGCTTTCGAACACCTGTTCGATAGGGTTGGCCCATGGCATCCTGGTCCGAGTTCGTCCTCGCCGAGCCGCGGCTCGCCGAGACGATCCGCACTCTCCTCCTGCAGTACGGTCCGGGCCTCGGTTACCTGGCGACCGTGCGAGCCGACGGCGGGCCGCGGGTGCATCCGGTCTCACCGGTCATCACCGACGACGGGTTGTTCTGCTTCGTCGTCGACTCGCCCAAACGACGCGACCTGGAACGCGACGGTCGTTTCGCGCTGCACTCGTACCCCGCCGAGCAGAGCGACGACGAGGCCTACCTTGCCGGTCGAGCCCGCCCGGTGCGCGACCGGGCCGTGGTCGACCGGTTGGCCGTCGACCTGCGCGCGGCGGCCCACGTCGACTGGCAACTGTTCGAGTTCACCGTTGACGTGGCCATGGTCACCCGACACGGCCCCACCGGAGCCACCCCGCTGGCGGCGAACCCGGCGACCCGCCCGGACGTCCGGATGTGGCACGACCCGTCGAGTCGCCGCCGGCCCGTTCCGGCCGGCTGAAACCCACCCACGGTGGGTGCCACCCGCCGAGGTCACCCGGGTGCCGGCCACGTGGCAGGGTCGGCGCCCAGCGGCGGATG
>DASVVF010000779.1:0-13135 GCA_036386695.1 Catenuloplanes sp.
GACGCCCTGCTGTCCACTCTGGCGGCTCGGGGTGCCGTGCCGGCCGCCGGCCGGCGGGCCGCCGGGCGCCGCGCCGCGCCGACCCCGGCGCCGGGCTCCCACGTCGTCGGTGAGCAGACGACCGCCGACCGGTACACCACCCGCGAGCCGGCGCCCGCGCCGACCCGCACCGGTGGCCGCCGCAGTCGCCCGGAACCCGCGGCGACCAACGCGGCGCCCGCCACGCCGTACCCGCTGACCACGCCGCCGGTCGCGCCGGCGCCCATCGCTCCGCCGCCGGTCGCGCCCCGGCCGGTGAGCCCGCCGCCGACGTCGCCACAGCCGATGGCACCGGCCGCGGCGCTGCCGAGCCGCCAGCCGGGCCCCGCGCCCAGCAGCCGCCCGCAACCCGCGCCCAGCAGCCGGCCGGTCTCGGCACCACCACCGCCGCCGCCGGGCATCACCCCGATCCTGCCGTCGCCGCGTGGCACGGTGCCCCCGGCCGAGACCGGGGAACCGTTCCGGCCCACGCTGACCACCGCGGCCATCAACAACGCCCGGGCGGAGCGGCGGCGTACGGTCATCCCGCCCCGCGCCAACACCAGAGCGGCCGCCGCGGACGCCAACACCACCACCGGCGGCTTCAGCGCCACCGACTACACGCTGTCCGCCCCGATCGCCCGGCCGGCGGCCACCGACGCCCACACCACCCAGGAGCCGGGCTCACGGGCCAACTGGCCGCTGGTCACCCCCACCGACGACCAGGCCGGCCCGCCCGCCGACCGGCAGCCGTCGCTGGACCAGCAGCAGCACCCCGCCGACCGGCAGCCGTCGCTGGACCGGCAGCAGCACCCGGCCGACCGGCAGCCGTCGGCCTACCCGGCCGCCGGGTCGTTCGACCGGCCGCCCCAGCCCGCCCCGCCCGCCGAACGGCCGCCCGCCGAACGGCCCAGGCCGGTCGAGCGACCCGCCGCCGAGCGGCCCGCCCCGACCGAGCGACGCGTCACCCCGCCGTGGCAGGCCGACGACCTGCCGGCCGAGCCGCCCACGTTGCGACTTGTCGAACCGGCGGATGGCGGATTGTCCGGAGGCGCGCGCGGCTCCGACCAACTCGACACGCCGCCACTGCGCCTGCTGGAGGCCGAGGAGCACGAACGCACCGGCCGGGCAGCCCGCGCCCGCAACACCACGACCGCGCTCGACCGCAGCAGCGCGCCGCCGGTTTCCAACGAGGGCGACGGCGACCTGCTGATCTTCGCCGCCGCGCATTCGGCCTGGTTCACCGGCCACGAGGAAGAAGTCGACCGCGAGTGGTCGAGCATGGCCGACACCGGCTGGCGGGCCGCCGAGCAGGCAGCACGACCGGCGGTGGGGGCGGAGACCAGCGCCGGCCTGCCCAAGCGGGTGCCGCAGGCGAACCTCGTTCCCGGCTCACCGTTGCGCGAGGAACGCCCGCTGCGAATCATCCGCGACGCCGCCAGCATCGCCGCCCACACGACCGGCTACTTCCGCGGCTGGCGCCGCGGGCAGG
Organism: Catenuloplanes sp.; assembly: GCA_036386695.1. GTDB lineage: Bacteria > Actinomycetota > Actinomycetes > Mycobacteriales > Micromonosporaceae > DASVVF01. The sequence goes on from DASVVF010000779.1 coordinate 1,511, forward strand.
AGATCGGCGGGTACGCGATCGGTGGACGCCCGGGCCGGGAAGCCGCCGGTGGCTGGGACTTCACCCGCGACAACGGGGAACAGGGCGAGGACCGCGAGTACGAATACCGGTCAGCCGGGCGCCGCAGCTAGCTAGTCACCCGTCGGCCGCCGGCACCGCGACGTGGGCCCCCGGCACCCCCGAACACCAGGCTGACCGCCCACGGGCACCGCTGTGCCGGTGCCCGTCGCGCCCGCCGCGGAAGGTGTATCCCATGACGACCCGGGGTGCGGGCCCACCGGTGGTCCGGCGTCGCGCGATGCTGATCGGCGCCGCGGCCACCCTCGCCGCCAGCGCCTGCACCGACGGTCCGGACCCGGACCCCACCGTGCCCGACGGGTCCGATGACATCCTGGTCGGGGTCAGCCTGGAGTTGACCGGTCCCGCCTCGGCGCTGGGTGTGCTGCAGGAGCGGGCCCTGCGGATCACCGCCGAGCAGCTCAACACCGAACGGGTCCCGGTGGGCGCAACGCGCCGCGGGCTGCGGCTGGTCGTGCGCGACAACATCGGCCAGGCGGGCACCGCCACCACGGTCGCCCGGCAGCTGATCGAGCAGGACCGGGTGCACGCCCTGATTGGCGGCACCCTCGCGGAGACGTCCCTGGCCACCATCGCGGTGGCCCAGGACCGACAGCTGCCGATGATCTCCCTCGCCAACGCGGACGGGATCGTCCGCCCCCGGTCACGGCGGACGTTCGTGTACAAGGTGGCCCCGGACGCGGGTGACGTGGCGAGCCGCCTGGTGCGCACCATCGCCCGGCAGAAGCTGCGGCGGGTCGCCGCGCTGGCCACCACCGGCCCGTACGGCGACTCCGGGATGCGGGCGACGCAGGAGGCGATCGACGCGGCCGGGCTGGACCTCGTGCGGGCCGTACGGCTGCCGACCGCCGTCGGGGAGCTGCCGGCGGCGGCACGACGGCTCACCGACGCGGCCCCTGAGGCGATGGTGATCTGGGCGACCGCGCCCGCCGCGGGCAACATCGCCCGGGCGATGCGGACCGCGGGATTCGCCGGTCGTTTCTTCTTCGACGCCGGCGCGGTGGCCGAAGCAACGCTCTCCGGGGCCACGGCGGCGGCGGTGGAGGGCGCCTACGTGGTCCACCCGGCGATGCTGGACACTTCGGCGTTGACGAATACGACACTCGCGGGCCTGGCCCGGCGGGCCTTCGTCTTCCGCTACATCCAGCTGCACGGGTCGTTCAAGGGCTTCGCCCCCTACGCCTCCGACGCCCTCACCATGATCACCGCAGCGGCCCGCCGGGCCGGTAATCTGGAGCCCGGTCCGCTGCGGGATCACCTGGAGAACATGACGATCGAGGGCATCGCCGGCTCGTACGCCTTCAGCCCGGACCACCACGGCGGCATGGGAGCGGACTCGCTGGCGCTTTTCACGGTCGAACGCGGCGCCTGGGCCCGGGTGTCCTGACCTGCCACCGGGACGGCCTGCCACCCCCGACCGGTGTGCGTCGCCGGGCGACGGCACCGATCGGGAACGGAGGTCAGGCCGGCGCGACCGCCCGGGAGCGGCGCATGGTGAGGACGTACTCCACCAGGGAGATCAGCACGTTCTTGGTCGACTCGCGGTTGCGCGCGTCGCAGCTGACCACCGGAACGTCGCTGGAGATCGCCAGCGCGTCCCGCACGTCCTGGGCGTTGTGGTACTGCATCCCGTCGAAGCAGTTGATGGCGATCAGGTACGGCAGTCGACGGTGCTCGAAGAAGTCGATCGCCGCGAAGCAGTCGGCCAACCGCCGGGTGTCGACCAGGACGACCGCGCCGATCGCGCCCCGCACCAGTTCGTCCCACATGAACCAGAACCGGGTCTGGCCAGGCGTTCCGAACAGATAGAGGATCAGGTCCCGGTCGATGGTGATGCGGCCGAAGTCCATCGCCACCGTGGTCGTCGTCTTGCCCGGCACCTGCCGGGTGTCGTCGACGCCCACCCCAGCCGAGGTCATGATCGCCTCGGTGGTCAGTGGCGTGATCTCCGATACCGAGCCCACCAGCGTCGTCTTGCCGACACCGAAACCACCGGCGATGACAATCTTCGCCGAGGTCACGCGCCCGGTCATCGGACGGTGAGACATGTCAGAGCCTGCGAAGTCCACTCAGCACCCTCTCCAGCAGTTCCGTGCCCACCGCGTCGTTGGCGTCTTCCATGGAGGTCGGCTCGTACACCGCCACCAGGCCGTCGGAGGCCATGTCGGCGATGAGAACCCGAGCCACTCCGAGCGGCAACTGCATCCGCGCGGCGATTTCCGCCAGCGACTGCAGCCGACCGTCGCACAGCGCGGCGATGTATTGGTGCTCCCGCCCCTGACCACCCTTGTTGGAGCCGGAGCGGCCCCGCACGGTGGTCTCGACGAGGGCTTCGAGCGCGATCTCCAGCTTAGGTCGGGTTCGACCCCGGGTGACGGCGTACGGCCTGACCAGAGCGCCGGTCGGTTCATCGCGTTCGGCCATCCTGCCGTTCACCCCCTTCTTACTGAGTTCCAGGAACGTCTCTTCGTGGGCAAAGGTCGCGGTCACCTGCTGATGCCGTCAGTCGCCGCGGATCAGCCCAGCATTCCGGCGGCGGTGCGTGGCGCCGGAGTCAGCGCGTCACCGACCCGGTCAACCAAGAGTGCCATCTCGTAGCCGACCTGGCCCACATCGCAGCTGCGGGCGGCCAGCACCGCGAAGGACGAACCATCCGAAATAGACATCAGGAACAGGAATCCGTTGTCCATTTCCACGACGGTCTGCAGGACGGCCCCGCCCTCGAAGCACCGGGCGGCCCCCTGGGTGAGGCTGACCAGACCGGATGAGATGGCCGCCAACTGGTCGGCGCGGTCCCGTGGAAGGTCCCGCGACGCCGCCAGGAGCAACCCATCGGCGGAGACGGCGATCGCGTGCGCGACCCCCGGCACCCGGTCGGCGAAGTTGGTCAACAGCCAACCGAGATCCTGCGTCGTTGTCATCCCTCATGCTCCTTCTGCCCACTCCCGGCCGTAGGGCCGAGGCCAGACTGCGAGGATTGCTGCCCTCCCGGAGAATCTTCCGGGTTGGTCGGGTGATCCTTGGTGCGGCCACGTTGGACTCCGCGGTGGTAAGCGGACAACAGCCCGCGCACCGACTCAGGAGTACGGCGTTGCACAGACGTGCCCGCCTTATCGACACCACCGGGTACAAGCTGAGCCATCGGCGTGCGCTTGGGCAGCCCGGCCTGCGTGGTCTGGGCCACCGGCACGTCGGCCGCGGCAACGGCGGCACGCCAGCCGTCGTCGGCCGCCGTCTGCCAACCCGCCCCGAGCGGCCCGTCGACGCCGCCGGCCATCGGGCCGTTGCCATTGCCGTTACGGTCCGCACCCGAGTGCGCGGCGCGGGACAGGTCGCCGTCGGCGCCCGGTCCGCCGGATGGCGGCGTGCCGCCCTGCGCGGCCCGCGACGAGTTCGCCGGTGCGGCTTCGGACCGCGTCACCTCGGCGGCGGTTGCCCGATCGCCGGTGCCGGCCGCCTCGGCGGTGTCGCGCTGCCCGGCGGCGCTGTCCGGGCCGGCGGTTGTAGCCGCCCGGTCGGCGCTGCCGGTCGCCGGGTCCGCCGCGCGGGCCTGCTCCGACGGCGTCGTGGTCGACCGGTCGCCCTCGGCCGACGGCTGCTCGACGGGCCTGGTGGCCGCCGGCTCCTTGGCGTTGGACCGGCCGGTGCGGAACCAGGCCGACTCAAGCTCCCGGAAGATCGGCAGCTCCATCGTCTCGTCCGCGTACCGGGTACGCCGTTCGGTGCCCGCCACAGCCGGTGCGGGCGCCGCCGACGCGGGGGGTGGCCCGGCCGCCGGTTGCCGCACCGGGGCCTGCTGGTCCGGTTGCCGCACCGAGGCCTGCTGCTTGGGCTGCTGCACCACCTGCTGCTGCACGGTGGGCTGCTGCATGGCCGGCTGCCGGACCGGTGCCTGCTGCATCGGCGCCGGCCGGACAACCGGCTGCTGCATCGGCGCCTGACGCACGGCAGGCTGCTGCACGGGGGTCGGCCGAACCGGGGCTGGCTGCATCGGCGCCGGCTGCACCGAAGGCTGCTGCATCGAATGCTGCTGGGTCGAATGCTGCTGGGTCGAATGCTGCTGGGTCGGGGACTGCTGCGCCGGGGACTGCCCGGCCGGTTTGGCTGTCGGGCGGGCCGAATCCGGCCGGACCCGGGGAAGTTCCGCGGTGAGATCGAGCGCCGCGGCGATGCCGTCCGGCACGGCCGGGGCCCCGTTGGCGGTGTCCCGCTCAGCCGCCACCGGTGGCCAGGACGGCACGGCCGACACCGGAGCTGCCGACGGCCCCGCCGGCTGGCCGGCACCGAAGTCCGGCGGCGGAGAGATCGTCGGCGGCAGGGAGACGGACGGCGGCTGCGCACCGGAACCCGGACCGCCGGAAACGGGGACACCCGAGACCGGTCGACCCGAGACCGGAATCCCGAAACCCGAACCGCGCGACATCGGTGCGCCCGATGCCGGGATGCCGGAGACCGGCGGGCTGGACGCGACCGGCGGCGCGGACACCGGCGGGACGCCGGGGCCCCGCGGGTCGCTCTCCGGGCGGGGCGACAGCTGGCGCGGGATGCCGGAGCCGGACCCGGCCACCTCGCCGTCGACCGTCCACGGGTCGCTGGCCGCCGGTCGCTGCGGCAACGGCTCGGAGCCGTGGCCGTTGCTCAGCGGATGGGCGGGCGACGCGTCGCGGCCGTTGGCGCCGTTGGTGCCGTTTGTGCCGTTGGTGCCGACCGCGCCGGTCAGGTCCGACCAGGCCGGCATGGCCCGGGTGGAGCCGGCGCCGAGCAGGCCGCCACCGTTCAGCGGTGGGTTCGGGTCGAAGGGGCGCCCGGTCGGGTAGGCCGGCGTGGTGTCGCGCTGTGCCGCCGGGCGGGCCGCCGGAGCGCTCTCCAGCGCCAGCGGTGCGCCGAACGAGGGCCGGGCCGCCGGCTGGGGTACCGGGCCGGCGTCGAACGCGGTGGCGGCGCCCTGCTGCAGCCGCCCGGTGAGCGCCCGGGGCACCAGCACGGCGGTGGGCAGGTTGACCTCGGCCACCGTGCCGCGCTCCGCGGCCGGGCGCAGCTCGACCTTGACGCCGTGCCGGTTGGCCAGCCGGGCCACCACGACCAGGCCCATCATCCGGGAGACGGTGACGTCGACCATCGGTGGCGTGGCGAGCCGTTCGTTGAGGTCCCGGATCTGTTCGCCGCTGATGCCGATGCCACGGTCCTCGACGTAGAGCACCGCACGGTCACCGACGCGGCGGGCCTCCACCATGACGTGCGAGTCGGGTGGCGAGAACGCGGTGGCGTTGTCGAACAGCTCGGCCACGAGGTGGACGAGGTCGTTGACGGCGTGCGCCGACACCTCGATGTCGCGGTCGATGGTGCCGAACTCGATACGGGTGTAGTGCTCGACCTCGGACTGCGCCGCCCGCAGCACGTCCATCAGCGCCGCCGGTTCCCGCTGGATCCGGGTGGAGTCGGCGCCGGCGAGCACGAGCAGGTTCTCGTCGTTGCGCCGCATCCGGGTGGCGAGGTGGTCGAGCTGGAACAGCTCCGCCAACCGGTCGGGGTCCTCCTCGCCGCGCTCCAGCCGGTCGAGGTGGCCGATCAGTCGGTCGACCAGGATCTGCGACCGGCGGGCCAGGTTGACGAACATGGTGGACACCGAGGCGCGCAGCGCGGCCTGCTCGGCGGCGGTGCGGACGGCTTCCAGGTGGACGGCGTTGAACGCCTCGGTGACCTGACCGAACTCGTCACGGCTGCGGACCGGCAGCGGCTCGGCGAGCTGGGTGGCCAACTGCGCGGAGGACAGGTGGGCCGACAGCGAGGGGTCGCGCAACCGGGCGACCGCCTGCGGCAGGCCGTACTGGGCCACGGACAGGGCGCCGTGGCGCAGTTCGCGCAGCGAGCGGGCCATCGACCGGGCCACCAGCCAGGCGAACAGGATGGCCAGCAACAGCATGCCGAGCAGTACCCCGGTCTCGACCAGGACCCGCCGCTGGACGTCGTCCTTCAGGCGATCCGCGCGGCGGACGATGTCGGCGTCCAGCCGGGTCTCCACGTTGCGGACCAGCTTCGACTGGCTCACCATCGCGGTGTCCCAGGAGGCGGCGTTGAACGGCGCGCCGACCAGGGACTCGCCGGTCATGCCTTCGAGGTAGCCGTTGTAGCTGACCGCGTCACGCAGGTCGGGCCCGGTCACGGTCTGGCCGTACAGGTCGTTGGCGCCCGGGCTGGCGACCGACTTGAACGTCTGCAGGGCCTGCTGCTGGCCGGTCTGGGTGGCGATGAACTTCTTGCGCAGCTGCGGGTTGACCGCCTTGAGACTCAACGCATCGTGGATCACGATCCGCTGCAGCGACAGGAACTCCTTCGACCGCGCGACGGCGCCGGCCGCGCGCATCTCGTCGCTCAGCGCCGGGTCACCGGCGAGCTGGGCGGCGGAGTCGCGGATGTTGATCAGGTCGGACAGCAGACTGGCGTAGCTGTCGGCGGCCTGGCTGAGCTGCAGCTTGCCGTTGACCACCTGACTGCGCAGCGGGGGCAGCTCACCGAGGCTGAGGTCGATGCTGTTGAGCAGGTTGCCCAGGTTGGTCGGTACGTCGTTGAGCGCGGTGCGCTGCTGCGAGTACGGCTTCTTGGCGGCGTCGACCGCGGCGTGGACGGCGGTGTACTGCTGCAGGGCGCGATCGCGGCCGGCCTTGTCGGCGGCCGGTATGCCGAGGCTGATCACCGCGTGGGCGCGCTCGTTCTGCAGGTTGTCGACCAGCGCGCCGGACACCTGGGAGAGCTCGGCCAGGGTCCGCGCCCGGGCGGCGTTGGTGGCGGTGTTGATGTGGTCGACGAGCCCGCTGGTGCCCACCACGATCGTCGCCAGGGTGGGGACGATCATGATCAGCCCGAGCTTCGACCAGATGGGCAGGTCGCGCAGCCGCCCGGCGGGCCGGCGGAGACGGGACACCGAGCCTGCTGTCTTCGGCCGCTCGCTCACGTCACCGCCCTCCTCCGTCGGCGCCCGACGCTAGCCGACGGACGCCGAAGATCGGCCGACCCGGCTGGGTCGGGCCTCCGAGATTCCATCACGACGAGTGTCAAAGAGAAAGACCGGTCACAGTCGGACCGGTGGTGTGATGCCATGTTCATGACAATCAGTCGCTCACTGTTTTGTAGAAGTCACTCATTGTCAGCAGCCCGCCTGTCCGCCTCATGCGTCGCACCGGGCCGTCCGGCCTCACAAGCCGCCCGCCACCGCACATACCGGCAGCAGGGGTCGGGTCGCGACGACTTCTCAAGGATGCCGACAAATCGCCGTCACCGCGAGTGGCCGGTGCGGTGAACTGAGAGTCGCCGCGGGCATGGCTTTTGACCGCGGCAGTCCCGACCCTCACCCGGGCGGCGGAAGACAGCAAGGCCGAAGTGCCGCTTTACGCTCTTCGCGCAGACCCGCACCCGTCCGGTCGGGTGCTCGATCCACCCGGATAGCCAATTTTTGCCCCCGAAGGTACTTCGGCCCACGAAATCGGTACATAACGCGGGCGCCGCGGCGTACCGCGCACGACGTACCCGGCGGCTCAGCCGAGCAGCTTCCCGTAGGCCGGCTTGATCACCTCGTTGATGATGGTCATCCGCTCGTCGAACGGGATGAAGGCGCTCTTCATCGCGTTCAGGGTCAGCCACTGCAACTCCGCCCAGCCGTAACCGAACGCCTCCACCAGCAGGGCCATCTCCCGTGACATCGACGTGCCGCTCATCAACCGGTTGTCGGTGTTCACGGTGACCCGGAAGCGCAGGTCGCGCAGCAGCCCGATGGGATGCTCGGCGATGGAGGCGACCGCGCCGGTCTGCACGTTCGACGACGGGCACAGCTCCAGCGGGATGCGCTTGTCGCGCACGTACGCGGCCAGCCGGCCCAGCACCGGCTGGGCGCCGGTGGTGATGTCGTCCACGATCCGCACCCCGTGGCCCAGCCGGTCGGCCCCGCACCACTGGATCGCCTGCCAGATCGACGGCAACCCGAAGGCCTCGCCGGCATGGATGGTGAAGTGGAAATTCTCCCGCTGCAGGTACTCGAACGCGTCGAGGTGCCGGGTGGGCGGGAAGCCCGCCTCCGCGCCGGCGATGTCGAAGCCGACCACCCCCAGGTCGCGGTAGCGCACCGCCAACTCGGCGATCTCCTGCGAACGGGCGGCGTGCCGCATCGCGGTGAGCAGGGTGCCGACCCGGATCGAGCCGCCGCGCGTGGCCGCCGTACGGCTGCCCTCGGCGAAGCCGGCCAGCACCGCCTCGACCACCGCGTCCAGCGTCAGGCCCCGCTCCAGGTGCTGCTCCGGGGCGAAGCGGACCTCCGCGTACACCACGCCGTCGGCGGCCAGATCCATGGCACACTCCGCGGCCACCCGGTGCAACGCCTGCTCGGTCTGCATCACCGCGACCGTGTGCGCGAACGTCTCCAGGTAGCGCTCCAGCGTCTTGGAGTCGGCCGCCGCGACGAACCACCGGCCGAGTTCCGCCGGGTCGGTGCTCGGCAGCCGGTGCCCGGCGGCGTCGGCGAGCTCCACGATCGTCGCCGGCCGGAGCCCACCGTCCAGGTGGTCGTGGAGCAGAGCCTTCGGGGCCCTGAGGATCTCGTCGAGCGCGATTGCGACCATGGTCAGACATTAGTCGCCATCGGGGTCGACGGCGGCGGGCCGACGCGGAAGGGCCACGATGCTCACGGACGTGCTCGGCTACCTGCGCTGTCCGCTCTGCCACGGGCCGCTGGCCACCGGCGGGCCGGACGCCGGGCACGCGCTGCGCTGTCCACGCGGGCACACCTTCGACGTGGCCCGGCAGGGGTACGTGAACCTGCTGACCGGGCGTTCGCCGCATCCCGGGGACACCACCGCGATGGTCGCGGCGCGAGCCGCCTTCCTGGCCGCCGGGCACTACGACTTCGTCCGGACCGCCCTGATCGCGGCGGCCGACCAACCGCCGGCCACCGCACAGCCGGCCACCGCACAGCCGGCCACCGGGCAGCGGCTGATCCTGGACGCCGGGGCGGGCACCGGATGGCACCTGGCCGGGCTGTTGGCCGCGCTGCCGGCCGCCGTGGGCCTGGCCCTGGACGTGTCCACCGCGGCGCTGCGCCGGGCGGCCCGGGCACACCCCCGGGTCGCGGCCGGGTGCGCCGACACCTGGACCGGCCTGCCGGTCGCGGACGCCTCGGCGGACCTGGTGCTCAACGTCTTCGCCCCCCGCAACGGCCCCGAGTTCCACCGGGTGCTGCGGCCCGACGGCGCGCTGCTGGTGGTGACCCCGGACCACGACCACCTGGCGGAGCTGGTGGAGCCGCTCGGCCTGCTGCGGGTCGACCCGGCCAAGAGCGAGCGGGTGGCCGGCAGCCTCACCGGCCGGTTCCACCGCGTCGGGCACAGCGGCCACCGGCAACGGCTGCGGTTGTCCCGCCACGAGGTGGACACGCTGGTCGGGATGGGCCCCAGCGCCCGGCACACCGACCCGGCCCGGCTCGCGACCGGGATCGCAGCACTGCCGGAACCGGTGACGGTGACCGCGTCGGTGCGCGTCTCGGTCTACCGCCCGCGCGGTTAGCCACGCACCCGCACTGCTGGCCACCGCCCGCGCGGCTAGTTCGACAGGTCGATTTCCTCCCAGCCCGGCGGGGCGTCGTGGTAGGGCCCGCGCAGGATCACCGCCCACTCCAGTGCCCACCGCCGCTGACCGATCGCGTTGGCGTCCAGTTCGCCGGGAACCGGCAACCGGTCCCGCTCCGACTGCAGATACGCCCAGTCAAGGCAGTAGTAGAGGTCCAACAGGGCGGCCACCTCGACGGCGTCGCGCGGCGCCACCAGCGTCCGCGCCCGCCACTGGGCGAAGTTCTCGCCGGCCGGCAGGTTCGGCATCAGCTCGACCAGCCGGGACTCCGGGGGGGCGGTCGGGTCGAGGTGCTTGGTCAGCCCGAGGACCCAGGCGAGGGCGAAGACCGCGTCGTGGTGCAGCACGAACGACCGGTGGTCGCCGCGCCCGCCCATCACGTACTGCCATTCCGGCGGGGTCACCGAGTCGACCAGGTGTGAGCCGAGCAACCAGGTCATCGCCAGCTCCGGCGGCATCCCGAAGCACCGGGCCAGGACCAGGTGCAACACGGCGGCCCGGGCCTCGATCTCGACGGTTGGCCGCAGTTCCACCTCGTCGCCGGCGTCCCACACCAGCGGAAACTGCTCCGGCGGCAGGGGCAGCCCGAGCCGGTGCAGCTCGTCGAGGCTGGCGGCCCGGACCAGGTTGGGGTCGGGGGCGGGGGCGGATACGGTCACAGTTCGCTTCCTGCCGGTCGATCGCGACGTTCCCCCGGTGGAAAGCCTAGCCCCCCGCCGGCGCGGTGCCGGAACGACACCGCGCGGTCCCCGCGGCGGATGACCCAGGGGGGTCGCCGGCGGATGACCTGGGGGCGTCGCGGGCGGCTCACCCGGGGCCGATGCGGTCAATGATCAACGGGACGGCCGGGGGCGGCCGCGTCGTGACCGGCACGGCGCCCTCGGCGGCCTGCCGGGCCGCCGGGATCCGGGCCGCGTCGTCGGCCCGCAGCTCGTAGAGGGGATCGCCGGCGCGGACCGGATCGCCGGGCCGGACCCGCAGCACCACCCCGGCCGCCGCGCTGACCGCGTCCTCCTTGCGGGCCCGCCCGGCGCCGAGGCGCCAGGCCGCCACCCCGATCCGGTACGCGTCGACGCCGCCCACCACCCCGTCGGAGTCCGCGCACACCACCTCGGTCTCGGCGGCGGTGGGCAGCGGCGCGTCCGGGTCACCGCCCTGCGCCGCGATCATCGCCCGCCAGCTGTCCATCCCCCGACCGTCGGCCAGGGCGGCGGCCGGGTCGGCGTCGGGCAGGCCGGCCGCGTCCAGCATCTCCCGGGCCAGCGCCAGGGTCAGCGCCACGACGTCGGGCGGGCCGCCGCCGGCGAGCACCCGCACCGACTCGGCGACCTCGACGGCGTTGCCGACGGCCAGCCCCAGCGGGGTCGACATGTCGGTCAGCAGGGCCACCGTGCGCACCCCGTGGGCGGCGCCCAGCTCCACCATCGTGCGGGCCAACTCGCGGGCGTCGTCCACCGACTTCATGAACGCCCCGGTGCCGACCTTCACGTCGAGGACCAGCGCGCCGGTGCCCTCGGCGATCTTCTTGCTCATGATCGAGCTGGCGATCAGCGGGATGGCCTCGACGGTGCCGGTGACGTCGCGCAGCGCGTACAGCTTGCGGTCGGCCGGGGCCAGCCCGGCGCCGGCCGCGCAGATCACCGCGCCCACCTCGCGCAACTGGGCGATGAACTCGGCGTTTCCCAGGGTGGCCCGCCAGCCGGCGATGGCCTCCAGCTTGTCCAGGGTGCCGCCGGTGTGCCCCAGTCCCCGCCCGGACAGCTGTGGTACGGCGGCCCCGCACGCCGCCACCAGCGGGGTCAACGGCAGCGTGATCTTGTCGCCGACGCCACCGGTGGAATGCTGGTCCGTGGTCGGCCGCCGCACCCCACTGAGATCGAGCCGCTCACCGCTGGCGATCATCGCGGCCGTCCACCGGGCTATCTCCCCCGGCGT
>DASVVF010000780.1:0-4335 GCA_036386695.1 Catenuloplanes sp.
GCCGCCACCACCACCGGGTCATCCACCACACCCGGTGGACCGTCCGCCTCGGCCACGACGGACTACCCGAATTCATCCCCCCGCAGTTCATCGACCCGCACCAACGACCCCGCCGCAACACCTACCACCAACGAAACTAGGAACGCTGTCCGAGCCGGGGGAAGGCCGTTACGGACCCGGCCGACGGCGAAGTACCGTCCGCATCGGTGCTGCCCCGCGAAGCGTTGAGCGCTGCCTGGTTGGGGTGGTGGCCTGCGGGTGTGAGCGCAGGCGCGTCAACTCACGAAGCTTGTGGCCGTTGTCAGGCCGGCTGCCGAGCCGGTACGCCGACTGCCGGGCCGGCCTTGCGGACCGACGTGTATGCACCCGCGTAGCCCGGGTCGCCCGGGTTCCCCGGCCCCACCGCCGCGCCCCGTACGTCGGCGAGGATCCTGGCGAGGAGAGCCCGACTGTTTTCGAGGGCCGCGATCTTCTCGGTCAGGGCGGTCAATTCGCCATGCAGCATCTCGGCCAACCGGGCTCGTTCCTCGGGCACCTCCGGGATGGCGGGCGGTCCGTCGAGCAGAAATGTCAGTGCCGTGCCCACCACTCCGGCGGGTACGGCGGCGGAGAGCATGCAGCGGATCCGTGCCACCCGGTCGACGTCGGCCTCCGCGTAGATCCGGTACCCGGATTCCGTGCGCCGTGGCCGCAGGAGGCCCTGCTCCTCGTAGTAGCGCAGCATTCGTACGGTCGCGCCCGTGCGTGTGCTCAGTTCACCGATCTGCATGCCTTGACTCTAACGTCGGCGTGAGGCTTTAGCGTCGATCCGTGATCATCTACGTATTGATGCTGTGCTCGTTCGCGGTCGCGACCGCGGAGTTCGTCCTCGTTGGCCTGCTACCGCAGATCGCCACCGATCTCCATGTGTCCGTACCCGCGGCCGGTCAGCTCGTCACCGCGTACATGCTGGTCGTCACCGTTGGCGGGCCGACGGCAACGGTGCTCACCCGGCGGCTGCCCCGGCGCGGACTGCTCGTTGCGACCATGGCACTGGCGGCCGGGTGCGCGGTGGTGTCCGCGCTCGCCGACTCGTACGGCGTTCTGCTGGTCGGTCGGCTGGGTTCGGCACTCGCGCAGGCGTTGTTCATGGCCGTCGCGTCCCAGATAGCGATGGCCGCGGTGCCGACGCAGCGGCAGACCGCCGCGGTGGCCCGGGTGTTCGGCGGGTTCGCGCTGGCCACGGTCATTGGGCTGCCGTTGGGGGTTCTGGTCGGCCAGGCGTACGGGTGGCACGCCACATTTGTGCTGGTCGCGGCGCTGGCTGGGGCGGGGATGCTCGGGGTGCTCGCATTCTGTCCACCGCTCGCCGCGGCGGATGTGGGCAGCGTCGGTAGCAGCGTGCGGGCACTGCTGAGCCGGTCCGTCATGTCCGCGTTGCTCATCACGTTGCTCACGCTGACCGGCTTCGTGGCGGTGTTCACGTACGTGGCGCCGATGCTGCGGACGGTGTCGGGGTTCACCCCCGGCTGGGTCAGCGTGGCGCTCGTCGGGTACGGCCTCGGCACGATCGCCGGCAACCTGCTCGCCGGACGGATCGCGCCGACGTCCATCGCTCGGTTGTTGCCGGCACCGGTCGCTGTGCTGGCTCTGGTCCTGCTGGCGCAGGGGGTGTGGCTGCGGTACCAACCGCTGGCCCTGGCCGGCGTGGTGCTGCTCGGCGGTGCGGCGTTCGTGGTCGTGCCGTTGGTACAGACGTGGTTGATGGGCCGGGTCGGACCGCAGGCGGCCGGCCTGGTCGCGGCCGTCAACATCTCCGTCGCCGGGGTAGCCGGTGCCCTGGGTGCCGGCCTCGGTGGTGCCGTGCTGGCCGGCGGTCTCGGCCTCGGGTCGATCGGCCCGGTCGCTGCCATCCCGGTACTGGCCGCCATCGCGGTGGCGTTGGGCCTGCGGCGCCAGCGCACGACGGAGCCGGCTGGGGCGCCGGGCGGGATCGCGGGTGCGGACCACCCGACTCTTGTCCCATAGTCAAATCACTTGCATGTTGGCCCGCATGCCCATGCCCATGCGTGAGCCAACGCCAGAAACTACGGGCAGTTCGTCAGTCTTGTCTAGCGGCGCGACCAGCCGGTCGCGGTCGTCAACGGGGAGGAGCGGTACGGGTTCGCCCGCTTCGGCGCTGCAGCCCGCCAGGGTTGGCTCGCAGTCCGACGCCCCGCTCTGAGCAAGTGGTGCTCCCGCTCGTAACGGTGCTGGTCAGGGGAGGGGGCGGTCACCGCTCGATCGGCTGTCCTCCGGTCAGGCGCACCAGCCGTCCGGGTGCTTCGCGGTCATTTCTGACAACCCCTGGTATCCGCGAAGTGCCAATCGAGGTTGCCGCGTGCAGGGCTCGGAGCGGCCATCGGGCCGGCCGGCTGCGTGCTCCGCGGCGGGTCGGTCGGGGTTGCTTCGCAGGTCAGGCATCACCGGCATCCCGGTCGGCCGGGGCATTGTCCTTTGTGGTGTCAAGGAGAGACCGTGCCGGCTTGCGGATAACTGCCAATGTCGATGGCTATGAGGACGAATCGCGCCATACGTAGCCGTCCAGGACCCCTGACCAGGATCACCGCCGTGCTGGCGATCGCGGCCGTTGGCCTGGCGCCGAGTGCGCCGGTGAACGCCGCGCCGGCCGCGCCGCCGACCGGGGCCGCGCCGACCGGGGCCGCGCCGACCACCAACCTGCCGGCGCACTACGCCGGTCAGCAGTTGAGCTGGCACAGCTGCTTCGACAAGGTTCCGGAGGGCTTCCCGCCGGGCAGCGAGCGGCTCGAATGCGCCACCATGCGGGCGCCGTTGGACTGGGCCCGCCCGACCCCCGGCCGCACCATCGAGATCGCGGTGAGCCGACTGCGGCCGGTGACCGGCGCCCCGCGCGGCACCCTGTTTCTGAACCCGGGCGGCCCCGGCGCCCCCGGCCTGACGATGCCGTTGGTGCTGCTGCGACGCGCGGCCGTCGCCAACGCCTACGAACTGGTCGGCTTCGACGTACGGGGCACCGGCGGCAGCACGAACCTCACCTGCGGCGACATGATGCCCAGCTCCAACGACCCCCGCGACCGGTCGACGGCGAACCTGAACCTGATCTGGGCCGCCACCGACGTGTTCGTGCGGCATTGCGCGTACCGCAGTGGCGAACTGCTGAAGTATGTGACCACCGGGCAGACGGTGCGGGACCTCGATCTGCTCCGGCACGTGCTGGGCTGGCCAAAGATCAGCTGGGTGGGCTACAGCGGCGGGACCTGGCTGGGCGCACACTACGCGACCGCCTTCCCCCGGCGGGTCGACCGGTTCGTGCTCGACTCGAACGCCGAGTTCACCACCGACTGGCAGAACTCGTTCGCCTGGCAACCGCTCGGGTTCGAACGGCGTTTCCGGCAGGACTTCACCACCTGGGCCGCGCGCTACGACGCCCGGTTCCACCTGGGCGCCACGCCGCAGGCGGTTCGACAGTTCTACGAGCGACTGCGCGCCGACCTGAACCGCGAACCGATCAACCTCGGGGTGACGATCACGGGCCCGCTCCTCGACTCGATCATCATCTCGGCCATGTACAGCAAGAACGACTTCCAGCCGCTCGCCGAGGTGCTCGGCATGTTCCGGATGATCCTGGACACCCCGGTCGGCGGGCCGGCGCCGCGGCTGTCCGCTCAGGCGCGGACGCTGCTGCGCACCGCCGAGAAGGCAGGGCCCGGCCTGCAGCCGGTGGCCGCGGCGGACGCCTTCGTCGCCACCTTCTACGCCACTGTCTGCCAGGACACCCCGTGGAACCGCAGCCGGGCCTACTGGACGGCGGAGTCCGCCCGGCAGGGTCGGCAGTACCCGCTGGCCGGCTGGTCGCGGGTGGTGCAGCCGTGCGCCGAGTGGCCGCGGCCGAACGTGAACCTGCCCCGGCCGACCGGGCGGGGTGTGCCGCCGATGCTGATGGTGCAGAGCGCCAACGACGCCGCTACCCCGTATGAGGGGGCGATCCGCGCGCACCGGGCGTTTGCCGGGTCCCGGCTCCTCACCGTCACCAACGAGGGCGACCACGGCATGTACGCCTTCGGCAACGAGTGCGTCGACTCCCTCGCGGACAATTATTTGTTGAACGGTGCGTTGCCGGCGCAGGACCGGGAGTGCGCCGGCACCGGTATCCCGGCTCCGGTCGATCCGCCGCAGGAGGGCGAGCGTCAGGCCCCGCAGCGGGAAAACCCGCTGCGCCTGAACCAGCGCTACACCGAGGCCACCGCCCAGCCGCTGCGCTGACCCTCAAGGGCGCTGACCTCAACACCGTCAGCGGTGCCCGCCGTAATCCGGCAGGCACCGCCAACACACCCG
>DASVVF010000781.1:0-1574 GCA_036386695.1 Catenuloplanes sp.
CCGCAACCGACCCGGCCGCCCGTACCGCCGCGGCCGCCGGCCCCGGACCGGACCGGCGCCACCACCCTGACCGGGCTGTCCCGCGCCGGTGGCCCCGCCCGGACGGCGCCGGCCGTCCCGGGCACCCCGGCACCGGTCTCCGTGCAGGCCGGCGACCAGCGCGTCTCGGTGTCCTGGGCGGCGGCAGCGGCGAACGGCGCGGCCGTCACCGCGTACCAGGTGTCCTGGACCGGGCCCGGCGGCGGCTCCCGGACCGTCCCCGGCAATGCCCTGACCACCACCGTCGCCGGGCTCGTCAACGGCGCGGCGTACCGCTTCACGGTGGCCGCCCGCAATCAGGCCGGACCCGGGCCGGTGGCCACCTCGGCGGCCGTCACCCCCAGCGCCGACGTGCCGTCCCCGCCGGCCGGTGTCACCGCCGGCGCCGGCGGCGACGGCACGGTCACCGTCTCCTGGTGGGGGGCCGACGGGCGGGGCCACCGGATCGCCCGCTACGAGGTCGCCGCGACCGGCGCCGACGGGGCCACCGCCGTCGTCGCCCGCCCCGCCGGTACCTCGGTGCGGCTCAGCCAGGCGAACGGGCTGACGCTGGGCGTCGCCTACACCTTCACCGTCACCGCCACCAACGACCGCGACCTGGCCAGCCTCCCGTCGCCGGCCAGCAACACCGTCGTGCCCTACGCCCCGGCCGAGGCGCCCGGGCACCTGAGCGCCCGCACCGGCGACGGCGCCGCGGACCTGGCCTGGAGCGCGCCGGCGCTCAACGGCGGGGACCTGATCGGATACGAGGTTTCCGGCGACGGCGTGCCGACCCGGATGGTCACCGACCCGTCGACCCGGTACACCGGTCTGACCAACGGCCGGCAGTACCGGTTCTCGGTGCGGGCGACCACCCGTAACCGCGCCGCCCCCGGCGGTGGGCCGCTCGTCGGAGCGTCGGCGTCGGTGTCCGCGACCACCGGCGTGGCTCCGGCGGTCAGCCTGGACGCGGTGGCGCTGACCGGCGACCGGCAGGTGACCGTGCGCGTCACCGTCGACGAGAAGGCCAGCGGGACGGTCAACTGCCAGCTGTTGTTCAACGGGTCGAGCCGGTGGCGTGGGGGCTGCCGTGGCACCCAGGACATCACCGTCGGCGGGCTGGAGCACGGCACCGAATACGACGTGTTCGTCCGGCCGGGCAACGCCTTCGGCCCCGGTGTGGACAGTGGACACAAACGCGTCCGGACCAACGACGCGCCGACCGTCACCGTGTCCCGGGGCACCCAGCACTCCGCCGACAACTGCGGCAGCGACCACTGTGCCTGGTTGGCCATCACGGTGCGCAACTTCACGCCGAACACCCCGTACACCTTCATCTGCCGCAGCGGCCGGGCGGCCGGGGGCTACCACGAGTTCTCCCGCCGTACCGACGCCCAGGGCGCGGCATCGGTCACCCAGGGCGGCTGCTACCAGCGGCACGCCGACCGGGAGGCGTGGGTCAGCGTCGGCGGTGTCCACTCCAACCACCTGCGCTGGTGACCATCGCCGCCGGACCCCGCCCGGGGTCGGGCCGGCAAGCCGAACCCTTCTCCACA
>DASVVF010000782.1:0-6217 GCA_036386695.1 Catenuloplanes sp.
CGAGTCCGACGACCGGCCGTTCGAGATCAATCCCGACGGGTTCCGCCACCTCGACCGGGTGGTGCGGCTCTGCGCCGAGCGCGGCATCTACACCGTGCTCGACCTGCACGCGCTGCCCGGGGCGCAGAACCAGCACTGGCACTGCGACAACCCCACCCACGTCGCCTCGTTCTGGCAGCACCGGCACTTCCAGGACCGGGTGGTGCACCTGTGGGAGACGCTCGCCGGGCACTACCGCGCCGAGCCGTACGTCGCCGGGTACAACCTGATCAACGAGCCGGCCGACCCGACCGGTACGGTCATCGGCCCGTTCTACGACCGCCTCGTCGCCGCGGTGCGCGCCGTCGACGACCGGCACATCCTGTTCCTCGACGGCAACACGTACGCCACCGACTTCTCGTTCCTGCGCCAGCCGTACGACAACGTGGTCTTCGCCTGCCACGACTACGCCCTGGCCGGCATGTCGTACGGCGGCCCGTACCCGGGCCAGACCCAGGGCGTGTGGGTCGACCGCGACCAGCTGGAACGCACCTTCCGCGAGCGCACCGCCTACCAGCGGCGCACCGACACCCCGATCTGGGTGGGCGAGTTCGGCCCGGTGTACACCGGGGACCCGGGGCGCGACGAGCAGCGCTACCAGCTCCTCGCCGACCAGTTGGAGATCTACGCCGCGCACGGCGCCGGCTGGTCGATCTGGACCTACAAGGACATCGGCCTGCAGGGGCTGGTGCACGCCGACCCGGCGGGGGCGTACCTGCGGCACTTCGCCGACGTGGTGGCGAAGAAGGAACGCCTCGGGGTCGACTCCTGGGGTTCCACCCGCCAGGAGGTGCCGCAGGCGTTGGAGCCGTTGCACGCGTTGGTGGCCACGGAGTTCCCGCACTGGTCGCCGTACCCGTGGGGGGCCCGCGGCGCCACCGACGACCTGGTCCGGCACATCCTGCTGGCGCAGGGCCTGCTCGACGAGTACGCCGCTCGGTTCGCCGGCCTGGCCGACGAGCGGCTGCTGGAGCTGGCCGACTCGTTCGCGCTGGACCGCTGCCTGCGGCGGGAGCGGCTGTGCGCGCTGGTGGCCCGGTTCACCGGTGCCACCGGGGTGCCGCCGGCGGTGCTGCTGGCCTCCGGAGGGCCCGACCATGCGTGATCCGGTGGCGGAAGGCACCCGTGGGGCGCTGAGCCTCCGTGGGGCGCTGAGCACCCGTGGGGCGCTGAGCCCGCGTGACCGCAGGCCCGGTAGGTCCCGCCCGGGCCCGGCACGCCGCAGTACGGTCCGGTTGGTCGGATGACCGGATCGCCCGGTCACGGGGCGGGCGAGCCCCGCCCCGTGACCGGCCACCGCGGCGACGCGCCCGGGGTGGTGCGCAACCCGATCCTGCCCGGGTTCCATCCCGACCCGTCGGTCTGCCGGCTGGGCGACGACTTCTTCCTGGTCACCTCCACGTTCGAGTACTTCCCCGGGTTGGCGTTGTTCCACAGCCGGGACCTGGTCCACTGGCGCCAGCTCGGCCATGTGCTGGACCGCCCGGAGCAGTTGCCGCTGGACGGGGTACGCCCGTCCGGTGGGCTGTACGCCCCGACGATCCGCCACCACGCCGGGGTCTTCTACGTGACCTGCACGCTGGTCGACGGCACCAGCCGGTCCGGCAACTTCGTGGTGACCGCGAGCGCCCCGGCCGGGCCGTGGTCGCAACCGGTGTGGCTGGACGACGCCCCGGGCATCGACCCGTCGCTGTTCTTCGACGACGACGGCACCGCCTGGTTCGTCGGCCAACGGCAGGTCGACCCGGGCGAGTACGAGGGACACTGCGAGATCTGGGCGCGGCGCTTCGACCCGGTGGGGTTGCGGCTGTTCGGGCCGGATCACGTGCTCTGGCACGGTGCGGTGGCCGGGGCGATCTGGGCCGAGGGCCCCCGGCTGTACCGGATCGACGGCCGGTACTACCTGCTGATCGCCGAGGGCGGCACCGGTCACGACCACGCCGTGACGGTGGCCCGCGCTGACGTGGTGACCGGGCCGTACGTCGGCAACCCGGCCAATCCGGTGCTGACCCACCGGCACCTGCGCCGCGACCACCCGATCGTCGGGCCGGGTCACGCCGACCTGGTGCGGGCCCCCGACGGTTCGTGGTGGATGGCGCTGCTGGCCATGCGCCCGTACGGCGGCTACTTCTACAACCTGGGCCGCGAGACGTTCCTGGTGCCGGTGTCCTGGTCGGACGGTTGGCCGCTGGTCAGCCCGGACACCGGCCGGGTGGAACTGGAATACCCGGCGCCCGGGCTACCCGCGGTGCGCTGGCCGGCCGAGGCGGCCTGCGACAACTTCGCCGGCGCGGTGCTGGGGCCACAGTGGATGATGCTGCGCACCCCCCGGGAGCGGTTCTGGAGCCTGACCGAACGGCCGGGGCACCTGCGGCTGCGGCTGCGCCCGCAGACACTGACCGAGCCGGTAAACCCCAGCTTCGTCGGGCGTCGCCAGCAGCACCGGGACTTCGCCGCGCACACCGCGCTGGACTTCGCCCCCCGTACCGACCGGGAATGCGCCGGCCTGGTGCTGCTGCAGAACACCGACTTCCAGCTGCGCCTCGAGGTGGCCGGCGGGCCGACCCCGGCCGCGCCGGACCGCGCCGGCCCGGTGGCCCCGGCCGGGCCCGACCGTGCCGGTCGGCTGATCCGGTTGGTCCGGCGCACCCACGGCCGCGACGAAGTGCTGGCCGAGGAGCCGGTCGCGGCCGGCGGTCCGCTGTACCTCGGCGTACAGGCCCACGGCCAGGAGTACACCCTGCGCTATGCCACCGAGGCGGACCGGTGGGTGGTGCTGGGTCCGCCGGTCGACGGCCGGTTCCTCAGTACGCCGGTGGCGGGCGGCTTCGTCGGCACGGTCCTGGGCATGTACGCCAGCAGTCAGGGCGGGCCGGGCGGCAACGTCGCCGACTTCGACTGGTTCGAGTACCGCGCTCTCGGCTGAGCCGCACCAGCGACCCGGAACCGCCAAACGACCGTTAATCTGACGGGTATGACCGTCGAGCGGATCCTGCCCACCGACGAGGCGTACGCCCTGCTGGAACTCACCCGGGAGCTGACCGACGGTGAACTGGCGCCCAGGGTCGACGACTTCGAGCAGCGCGGCGAGTTCCCCCGCGACATCGTGCGCACCCTGGGGCGGGCCGGGCTGCTGGGCCTGCCGTACCCGCCGGAGCAGGGCGGCGGCGGTCAGCCGTACGAGGTGTACCTGCAGGTGCTGGAGATCCTCGCCGGGCGGTGGGTGGCGGTCGCCGAGGCGGTCAGCGTGCACACCCTGGCCTGCTACCCGCTGGCCGGGTACGGCGACGAGCGGCAGCGCGCGTTGTTGCCCGACATGCTGGCCGGCGAGCTGCTCGGCGCGTACTGCCTGTCCGAGCCGCAGGGCGGGTCGGACGCGGCCGCACTGACCACCCGGGGTGTGCCCGACGGCGACGACATCCTGGTCAGCGGCACCAAGGCCTGGATCACCCACGCCGGGCACGCCGACTTCTACAACGTGTTCTGCCGTACCGGCGGGCCGGGCCCGACCGGGATCTCCTGCCTGCTCGTCGACGCGGCCACGGCGGGCATCGTGGTGCACCCGCCGGAGAACACCATGGGGCTGCGGTCCTCGCGCCCGGCCCAGGTGACGTTCGACGGTGCCCGGGTGCCGGCCGATCGGCTGCTCGGCCGGTCGGGGCAGGGTTTCTCGATCGCCATGGCCGCCCTGGACGCCGGCCGCCTCGGCATCGCGGCCTGCGCGGTCGGTCTGGCCCAGGCCGCCGTCGACTACGCGGTCGCCTACGCCCGGGAACGGAGCCAGTTCGGTCGCCCGGTGATCGAGTTCCAGGGGGTCGGCTTCATGCTGGCCGACATGGCCACCCAGGTGTCGGCGGGCCGGGCGCTGATGCTGGCGGCGGCCCGGCTGCGCGACGCCGGCCGGCCGTTCTCCGTGGAGGCCGCCAAGGCCAAGCTGTTCGCCACCGACATGGCCATGCGGGTCACCATCGACGCGGTCCAGGTGCTCGCCGGCTACGGCTACGTCAGCGACCATCCGGTCGAGCGCTACCTGCGCGAGGCCAAGGTTCTGCAGATCGTGGAGGGCACCAACCAGATCCAGCGGGTGGTGATCTCCCGAGCGCTCGCGCGCGACGGCGCGGCGGCGCGGTAGGTTGTGCGCCGTGGAAGAGATCGACCGGGCCGTTGTCGCCGCCCTGACCGTCGACGGACGGCTGTCGTACACCGATCTGGCCGAGAAGGTGGGCCTGTCGGTTTCGGCGGTGCACCAGCGGGTGCGCCGCCTGGAGCAGCGCGGGGTGCTCAAGGGGTACGCGGCGAAGGTGTCGTTCGAGGCGCTGGACCTGCCGTTGAGCGCGTTCGTGGCGATCCGCCCGTTGGACCCGTCGCAGCCCGACGACGCCCCGGACCGCCTGGCCCACCTGCCGGAGGTGGACTCCTGCTACTCGGTGGCCGGCGAGGACTTCTACCTGCTGCTGGTGCGGGTGGCCAGCCCCGCCGACCTGGAACGGCTGCTGCAGCAGATCCGCACCGCGGCCAACGTCACCACGCGCACCACGGTCGTGCTGTCCACCCCGTACGAGAGCCGACCGCCGAAGATCAACCTCGACCGGTCCGACCGGAGTTCCACTCCAGGATGACCTGACGCTCGTGTTCGTGGCCGAGCACCGACAGGGTGGCGGTGTCCAGCCGCAGCCGTCCGCCGGCGGCGGCCGGCTCGCCGATCCACCGGGCTCCGACGACCCGCAACGAGTGGCCGTGGGCGACCAGCGCCACGTCGCCGTCGGCCAGCAGCGGCCCGACGCGGTGCAGCAGCCGGTCGACGCGGGCGCCGATCTGCTCCGGTGACTCGCCGTCGGGGCAGCCGTCGGTCCACAGGTCCCAGTCGGGGCGCTCGCGGCGGATGTCGGCGGTGGTCACGCCCTCGTACCGGCCGTAGTCCCATTCGGCGAGCTCGTCGGCGATGGAGCTGATCGGCAGGCCGGCCAGCTCGGCGGTGCGTACCGCCCGCTTGCGCGGGCTGCACAGCACCGCGGCGAAGCCACGGCCCTCCAGCCGGGCGCCGATGTTGCGGGCCTGTCGCTCGCCGTCGGGGGTCAGGTCGATGTCGGTGTACGAGGTGTGCCGGCCGGTGGCACTCCACTCGGTCTGCCCGTGCCGCACCAGGACGATCTCCGCCATGTCGCCCAGTCAACCACCGCCGCCGGCCTGTCGCTGGGTGACGGGTCCATCGCCGTGCCCGGGCGCCGCCGTCCGGGCCCGGTTGTGCGGTCCAGGCCCGGCGGTGTCGGTCAGAAGGGGCGGAAGTACACCTGCGTCCGTGGGCCGGCGTCGCCGGGCACGATGCCGGCGGCACTGGAGTCGAACGCCACCCCGCCGTCGCTGACCACCGGCCCGTACTGGTCGCCGTCGATGGGGGCACCGGTGCTGGTCAGGCCCTGGGCAACCGTTGTGCCGGTGCTGAGGTCGCGCACGTACAACCGCTGCCGACCGCCGCCGACCTCCGGGTCGCCGTCGGCCCAGCCGCTGACGAACGCGACGTACCGTCCGCTGGCGCTGATGGAGGCCTGGCCGCCGTACGTGGGGGTGCCGTCCACGGCGACGCCGGCGAGGATGGTGCGTCGCAGCGCGCGGTCGCGCACGTACACCCGGCCGAGGCTGGGTGGTTCGTTGGCGACGAACACCACGTAGCGGGCGTCGGCGCTCATCGACACCCGGAAGCCCACGCCGTCGAACCGGGCGCCGGGGGGCGGAACGCTGACCCACTCCAGGGCGCCGGTGCGCAGGTCCTTGACATAGGCGCTGAACTGCCCCGCCGGTGCCGTCGGGGCGAAGTTGGTGGACCGTGAGGTGAAGGCGACGTACCGGCCGTCGGCGCTGATGACCGGGCTGGAACTGTCGGCGTTTCCCTGGCTGCGCCGATCGCGGCCCACGCTGACCAGCGTGGTCCGCCGGGTGCGCAGATCACGGACGAAGACGTCCTCCTCGCCGTTGGCGTCGTCGCGGACCAGGTTGGTCGACCGTGAGCTGAACGCCACGTACCGGCCGTTGGCCGACACCGAGGGCTCCACGCCGCCGGCGTCGCCGAGGGCGCCGCGACTGTTCACGCTGACCAGGGTGGTCGTGCCGGCCCGCCGGTCGCGGAGAAAGACGTCCGGCGCGCCGGGGCCGTTGGTGTCGCCGGGCGCCAGGTTGGTCG
>DASVVF010000783.1:0-2894 GCA_036386695.1 Catenuloplanes sp.
AGGGGCCAGGTCCCGGTGCCGGCGTACGACCGCGCGAAGCTTCGCAGCGGGTTCGTGCACTTCGGCGTGGGTGGGTTCCACCGTGCCCACCAGGCGATGTACCTCGACGATCTGGCCAGATTGGGCCACACCGGCTGGGGCGAGATCGGCATCGGCCTACGCTCCGCCGCGATGCGCGACGCCCTGCTACCACAGGACTGCCTGTTCACGGTCGTCTCGCGCGGCGCCGAGGACGACGCCGCCCGGGCCGTCGGATCCATGATCGGCTACCGGTACGCCCCGGACGACCCGGCGGCGGTGTTGGGCGTGCTCGCCGACCCGCGCACCCGGATCGTCACCCTCACGATCACCGGGGGTGGATACCCCGTCGACAGCGCCGGCGCGTTCCGCGACGACCATCCCGCCGTCCTGGCCGACCTGGCGAACCCCTCGGCCCCCGCCACGGTCCATGGCTACCTGGTGGCGGCGCTGGACCGGCGGCGCCGGGCCGGGCTGCCCGCCTTCACCGTCCTGTCCTGCGACAACGTGCCGGACAACGGCGCGGTCACCCGGGCCACCGTGGTGGGGTTCGCCCGCCTGCGGGACCGGGGGCTCGCCGATTGGATCGACGCGCAGGCGTGTTTCCCGGCGAGCATGGTGGACCGGATCACCCCGGAAACCGACGACCGGGCCCGGTTACTGGTGGCCCGGCGGTTCGGCGTCCGGGACCGCTGGCCGGTGGTGACCGAGTCGTTCACCCAGTGGATCGTCCAGGACACCTTCTGCGCGGGGCGCCCACCCCTGCAGGACGTGGGGGTCCAGTTCGTCAGCGACGTCGCACCGTACAAGACGATGAAGACCCGGCTCCTCAACGCCAGCCACAGCGCCCTGGGTTACCTCGGCCTGCTGTCGGGGCAGTACCGCACCACGAACGAGGCCATGTCGAATCCGCTCCTGGTGGACTATCTCGCGGCTCTGATGGGTCGGGAGATCGCCCCCTCGCTGCCCCCGGTACCGGGCATCGACGTGGCGGCCTACCAGCGCACCCTGCTGCACCGGTTCGCGAACCCGCGGATCGGCGATCAGTTGGCCCGGCTGTGCGGCCAAGGTTCCACCAAGATGCCGGCGTACCTGCTCCCCTCACTGATCCAGGCCCGCGAACGCGGCCAGCGGGCCCCGCTGCTGACGCTCGCGGTGGCCGCCTGGATCGGGTACCTACGGGGACACGACGCGACCGGAGCCCCGATCGAGGTGAAGGACACCCGCCGGGACACCCTGCAGCCGCTGGCCATCACCGCCCGCCACGACCCGCGGCCGTTGCTGGCCGTCCGGTCGATCTTCGGCCCGCTCGGGGACGATCCGGAGTTCGTGACGGCGCTCAACTGGGCGTCGCGCGACCTGGAGACGTACGGTCCGGTCGGCGCCATCCGCAACCACCTCGCGGCCGAGCTGCCGGTGGCGGCGTGACCGGCTGTGGACAACCTCGTCGCGCGACGCCCGGGGGGAACGAATCGGCCCGGCACGCCCGGGCCCTGACCACCGGAGGTTCCTGTTGATGCGCCAGTTCCGCGACGTCGACCTCACCGAGGTACGGGTCCTGCTGTGCGACGCCGACGGCAACCTGTTCCCCTCGGAGGAGCCGGCGTTCGTGGCGTCGGCGAAAATCACCAACGCCTTCCTCGCCAGCTTCGGGGTACGGTCCGAGCTCACCGCCGAGGAACTGCGGCTGGGCACCACGGGCAAGAACTTCCGGACCACTGCTGTCGACCTGTGTGTGGCGTACGGCGTTGCGATCGACCCGGCGCTCGCCGAAGCCCATCCGCGGGCCGACACCCTCGGCGCGCCCGGCCGGCCGGTGCTGACCCCGGACGTGCTGGCGTACTGGGTTGCCGAGGAGAAGCGCGAGGTGAGCGCCTACCTGGGCGAGGTGCTCCGGCCCGACCCGGAGGTGCTGGAGCCGCTCGGCAAACTCGGGGCGCACCTCGGGTTGGCGGCCGTCAGCAGCAGCGCCGCCAGCCGACTCGACGTGTGCTTCACCGCGACCGGGCTGGCGTCGCTGTTTCCGGCCGGGGTCCGGTACAGCGCCGAGGACTCCCTGCCGGTGCCCAGGAGCAAACCGGACCCGGCCGTCTACCTGTTCGCCGGACAACGTCTGGGCTGTGCCGGCGGCCAGGCGCTGGCCGTCGAGGACTCGTTGCCCGGGGCCCAGTCCGCCGTCGCGGCGGGGTTCCCGACGGTCGGCAACGTGATGTTCGTGCCGGACGGGGAACGGGCGGACCGCGCCGAGGTACTGCGCCGGGCCGGCGTCTGCGCGATCATCAGCTCCTGGTGGGAACTCGCCGACCTGCTGACCCCGGCGACCACCCGCCCGTGACCCGCCGGCCGCCGGTGACCCGCCGGCCGGCTGGGACGATTGGCGCCGCCCGTCTGTTCTGCCCCGCAATGGCGCGCATCATGGGTGTTGGTTAGGGTCCAGCGATGACCGGTCG
Organism: Catenuloplanes sp.; assembly: GCA_036386695.1. Lineage (GTDB taxonomy): Bacteria > Actinomycetota > Actinomycetes > Mycobacteriales > Micromonosporaceae > DASVVF01. Next base: position 2,469 of record DASVVF010000783.1, read on the forward strand.
TTACCACGAAGACGTCAGTCCGGGGTCCGGGCTGTGCCCGCCGCGCGCGGCGTTCACCTCGGACGCCGCGCAGTTGCCGCTGGACGGCGCGTGGCGGTTCCGGCTGCTGCCCACGGCGGACGCCGACCCGGACGGGTTCGAGCAACCGGACTTCGACGACGCGGGCTGGGATCGGCTACCGGTGCCGGCGCACTGGCAACTGCACGGCTACGGCGCTCCGGCGTACACGAATGTGGTCTACCCGTTTCCGGTCGATCCGCCGTACGTTCCCGACGAGAACCCGACCGGTGACTACCGCCGGCACTTCGACCTGCCCGACGACTGGCCGGCCGGCCCGGCCGTGGTGCGCTTCGACGGTGTGGATTCCTGCTACCGGGCCTGGCTCAACGGCCAGGAACTCGGCCATGCCAAGGGCAGTCGGCTACC
>DASVVF010000784.1:0-4791 GCA_036386695.1 Catenuloplanes sp.
CGCCCGAAGCCGGCCAGATCCCGGTAGCCGACCTGGGCGCCGACCGCGACGCCGCGCCCGGCGGCGGCCAGACAGACCCGCCGCATGGTGGGCGGGTCGCCGGCGTGGAAACCGCAGGCCACGTTGGCGGAGGTCACCACGTCGAGCAGGGCGTCGTCGTCGCCGAGCCGCCAGATGCCGAAGCCTTCCCCGAGGTCAGCGTTGAGGTCCATGGAACCGCACCGTAGTCCCCGGCCGGGCCTGGGCGAGCGGGGTGACGTCCCCGACCACCCCGATCACCGGATAGCCCCCGGTGGTCGGGTGGTCGGCCAGGAAGACCAGTGGTCGGCCGTCACCGGGCACCTGGACGGCACCGAGCACGACGCCCTCGCTGGGTAGTTCGCCGCCGCGCGCGCGGGTCAGCGGGGGGCCGGACAACCGGGCGGCGACCCGGTTGCTGACCGGGCTGACGGTGTACGCGGCCCCCAGCAGGGTCGCCACCGCTTCGGCGGTGAACCACTCGTCGCGCGGCCCCAGGATCAGCCGGAGCCGTACCTCGTCCGGCGGTGCGGTGACCGGGACGGCGTCCGCCGGGGAGGGGGCGGTCGGGGGCGGGCCCAACGGCAGCGTGTCGCCGGCGCGCAGGGGTGGCGGTCCGAGCCCGGCCAGCGTGTCGGCGGACCGGCTGCCGAGCACCGGTTCGACCGCGATCCCCCCGGCCACCGCGAGGTACGACCGCACTCCGTACTCGGCCGGCCCGAGTTCCACCACAGCCCCCGCCGGCACCGGCACCGCGGCGGCGAACGCGGCCGGCCGACCGGCGACCCACACCGTGGCGCTGGCACCCGTCACGGCGACCGTGCCGGCCGTTCGTAGCCGTACCGCACACCCGGTGAGGGTGGTCTCCAGCGCGGCGGCGTCGTCGGCGTTGCCGGCCAGCCGGTTGGCCAGCCGCAGGGCCGGGCGGTCCAGGGCACCGGCGTGCGGCACGCCGAGGTGCGCCCAGCCCGGCCGGCCGAGATCCTGCACGGTGGTCAGCGCACCGGCCCGGACAACCTCGATCACGCCGGCATCAGCCGGACCCGGGTGCCGGGGACGAGCAGGGCAGGCGGGTCGCGCCGGACGTCGAACAGGGTCAGGTCCGTGCGGCCGACCAGCTGCCAACCGCCGGGCGAGGCGCCCGGGTAGATCCCGGCGTACCGGCCGGCCAGCGCGACGGAGCCGGCCGCGACCCGGGGCCGGGGTACGTCGTGGCGGGGGACGGCGCGTTCGGCGGGTAGCCCGCTGAGGTACGCGAAGCCGGGAGCGAATCCGCAGAACGCGACCCGCAGTTCGGTGCCGGCGAGCTCGGCGACCGCCCGACCCGGCGGCACGCCCCAGAGTCGCGCGACCGGCTCCAGGTCGACGCCGTCGAACACGGTGGGCACCCTGATCAGGGGCGCCTCGGCCGGTGTCGCCGGGACGGGGGGCGGCCAACCGCGCAGCAGGTCGGCGAGAGCGGCGGGGGCGTCGACGCCGTCCAGCAGCACGGTACGGGCCCCGGGGATGATCTCGACCGCGGCCAGTTCGCCGGCCGACCGGCGCCGCCACAGCTCCGCGCGCCACGCGTCGGCCTGTGCGGCGTCCGCGCACTCCACCAGCAGCGCGTGCGCGCCGACCGGACGTAGACGCATGGCTCAATCTTGCCCGAACCGGGGGTCGGCCCGACAGTATCGGGTAGAACCATCCCGACCGGACGAGGAGAGCACCATGGTCGGCAGGCTGGCCGCGACACCCGGGGGCTGTCTGGCGGGTCGGTCGGAACCGGGCATGGGTACGGCGTGAGGAAGAGCACTACCAGTGAGTAACCTACGGCGTCGTAACCTGAATAGCGTGACGACTTCCGCCCCCTTCCGGATGAAGCCGGCCGACCTGGGCAAGCCACGGATGCGTGGCTGGCTGCACGCGTACGCCTTCTTTGTCGCCCTGGTCTGCGGCACGGTGCTGTGCTCGGTGGCCGCCACCCGGCCCGGCACGGCGCCGTTGATCAGCTGCCTGATCTACAGCGTGTCGGTGTGCGCCCTGTTCGGCACCAGCGCCCTGTACCACCGTCGGGTCTGGTCCGAACGCGGCTATCAGATCATGCGCCGGATGGATCATTCGATGATCTTCATCCTGATCGCCGGCAGTTACACGCCCTTCTGCGTGCTGCTGCTCCCGCAGGCGAAGGCGACCCTGATGCTGTCGCTGGTCTGGATCGGCGCCCTCGGCGGCATCGCGATCAAGCTCATCTGGCCCAACCTGCCCCGCTGGGCGGGCGCACCGGTGTACATCGCGCTGGGTTGGGCGGCCGTCGCGGTGCTGCCGGACATCCTGCGCGAGGGCGGGGTCACGACCCTGGTCCTGCTCGTCGTCGGCGGCGTGACCTACAGCGTCGGGGCGGTGTTCTACGCGCTGCGCCGGCCCAACCCCTGGCCCACGGTCTTCGGCCACCACGAGTTCTTCCACGCCTGCACCCTGGTCGCCGCGCTCTGCCACTACATCGGCGTCTACTTCGCCCTGTACGCCTGACGCGGCCACCGCCCGGTACGCCTGAGGCGGCCCCCGCCCGCTGCGCCTGAGGCGGCCCCCGCCCGCTGCGCCTGCGGCCAGCGCGGGTCGACCGGACGCGCCGTGAGGGCGCCGGCCGCGAGCGCGGCCGGCGCCCTCACCGGTCTCTGGATGTTCCCCGGAACGTCAGAGCGGCGGTCGCCGCACCTCCCGGTACTCCTCGACAACTTCGCTCTGCTGAACCGGCGTGACGACGGCACGGCGCCGGTTCTGCCAGAAATACATCGTGATCGCCAGACCAACCAGGCCGGCGATCATCAGAACCCAGCCGACGACGTCCAGGTCGAGCCCACTGACGTTCCACTCGACCGCGAAGGCCAGGATCGCGCCCAAGGCGATGAGGAAAATGCTTCCACCGATGCCCACTGGTGCCTCCTAGGCTTGCGGCTGGCGCCCGTCGCCAGCCACTACCGCTGCTGAAGACGGCGGCACTCAGGTTGTTTACCCGGGTGCCGCACCGGCTAATCAGGCAAGCTGGGTGCCATGACGGGACGCATTCTGGTCTTGCTGCGCCATGCCAAGGCCGACCGACCGAATGACGTGGGCGATTTCGACCGCCCGCTGACCGCTCGCGGGCACGCGGACGCCTCCGCGGCCGGCGCCTGGCTCACCCGCCGGGCGCTCGTACCTGACCTGGTTTTGTGCTCCGCCGCCAAGCGGGCCAGGCAGACCTGGCACGGGGTGGCGGTGGCGATGGCCGAGGCGGCCGCTGCGGGCGGTGGGCCCACGGTCCGCTACGAACGCCCGTTGTACGAGGGCGGCCCCCAGGACCTGTTGGAGGAGGTGCGGCAGCTGGCCGACGAGATCCACACGGTTCTCGTGGTGGGGCACAATCCCACGATGTCGCAGGTGTCCACGCTGCTGGACGGCCGCCCGGGGGTGGGCGACGCCGACGGGCTGCGGACCAGCGGCCTGGCGGTGCACCGCTTCGACGGCCCCTGGAAGGGTTGCGGACCGGGCGCGGCCGAGCTGACCGAGGCGCACACCGCGCGCGGCTGACCCCCTGACATCGGGCGCCCGGGGGCACCGCCGGACCGGCCGGAAAAGAGCGCTGGGGCCGGCCGGAAACAGAGCGCCGGGGCCGGCCGGAAACAGCACGACGACCGACGGGGATCTGCCCGCCGGCCGTCGGTCGTCAACTCCGGTTGGTGACCGGTCAGAAAACCTCTTCGTCGAGGTCCATCAGTTCCAGCGTGGTGGCCTCGACGATGCGCCGGTCGGCGCCCAGGCGGGGCAACACCTCGCGGGCGAAGAAGCGGGCCGCCGCGACCTTGCCGGTGTAGAACGCGTGGTCGGTCGGGGACTGCTCGGCGTTGAGCGCCCGCAGGGCCACCTCGGACTGGCGTAGCAGCAGCCAGGAGACCACCACGTCGCCCAGGGCCAGCAGCACCCGTCGCGAGGTCAGGCCGACCTTGTAGAGCTCGCGGACCTCGCCGTTCTGGGCGGCGCTGAGCCAGCCCAGCAGCACGGTCATCATGTTCTGCAGCTCGCCGAGGGCCCGGCCCAGCGCCAGCCGCTCCTCCTTGAGCTGGCCGTTGCCGGCTTCGCTCTCGACGAACGCCTGGATGTCCGCGGCGACCGCCATCAGGGCCTTGCCGTTGTCCCGGACGACCTTGCGGAAGATCAGGTCCAGGCTCTGGATGGCCGTGGTGCCCTCGTAGAGGGTGTCGATCTTCGCGTCCCGGACGTACTGCTCCAGCGGGTAGTCCTGCAGGAAGCCGGAGCCGCCGAAGATCTGAAGCGACTCGTGGCCGAGCAGTTCGTACGCCCGCTCGGAGCCGACGCCCTTCACCAGCGGCAGCAGCAGGTCGTTGACCCGCTTGGCCAGCTTGGCGCCCTTCTCGTCGCCCTCCGCCTCGGCGATGGCGACCTTGTCCTGCCAGCTGGCGGTGTAGCAGACCAGGGCCCGCAGCCCTTCGGCGTACGACTTCTGCAGCATCAGCGAGCGGCGTACGTCGGGGTGCGCGGTGATGGTGACCCGGGGCGCGGTCTTGTCGGTGCTGCGCAGCAGGTCGGCACCCTGCACCCGGTTCCGGGCGTACTCCAGGGCGTTGAGGTAGCCGGTCGACAGGGTGGCGATCGCCTTGGTGCCCACCATCATCCGGGCGTACTCGATGATCATGAACATCTGCCGGATGCCGTCGTGCTTGTCGCCCAGCAGCCAGCCCTTGGCCGGCGTGCCGTGCTCGCCGAAGGTCAGCTCGCAGGTGTTGGAGACCTTGA
>DASVVF010000785.1:0-5693 GCA_036386695.1 Catenuloplanes sp.
CGGTGCCGTAGTAGGCGCGTCCGGGGTCGTCGACGGTGTAGGTCGCTGCGAGCGCAGCCGTCGAGGCTGCGGCACCGCCGAGGCAGATGCCCAGGAGCAGCCACAGGCGGGGCTGGAGCGAGGTGCGGGGGCGCCGGCCCCAGAGGACTGCACACAGCACCAGCGGCCACACGAGGTAGAACTGCTCCTCGATGCCGAGCGACCAGGTGTGCTGCAGCGGGGATGGGGCGGCCGTTTCCGCGAAGTAGCCCCCGCCGCGGTAGGTCATCCGCCAGTTGGCCACGTACGCCACCGCGGCCAGCGCATCGGCGCGCAGTGCGGCGAGTTCCTCGGCCGGCAGCAGCCAGCGGCTGACGGTCACCACGGTGGCGAGGACCAGCAGCAGGGCGGGCAGCAGCCGGCGGGCCCGCCGGCCCCAGAACGCGACGAGGTTGACCGTGCCGGTGCGGCGGTGCTCGACCAGCAGCAACGCGGTGATGAGGTAGCCGGAGAGCACGAAGAAGGCGTCGACGCCGAGGAAGCCGCCGGAGACGGCCGCCACCCCACCGTGGAAGACCAGGACGGCCGCCACGGCCAGGGCGCGGACCCCGTCGAGGGCGGGCTGGTACGGCAGGTGACCGGAAATCCGAGCACCGATCACGTTTCGGGGGATACCCGTCCGGGACCGACTTACACCCGGCATCTCGACAACGGCCGGGTTGGGCCGTTCGGCGCATCCCGGCAGCCGTCCGGCGCAGAGTGATCCAGCTCACTCCGAAACGGTGCCTCGACCGTGGGTAACCTCCCGGCGCCTGGCCGTGACCGACCGGCCGGTGAATGTTCCCGTCGCCAAGGAGGTCCGACATGGCCGAGCCCGCAGGCGCTTCGACGGCCGCGACGACACCGCCCGCCCGCGGTGACCGCAGCCCGTGGAACTGGCTGCTCTTCGTGCCCATCGTGCTGCCGCTGCTGACCCCGCTGTTCAACCACGACTCCCCGCGGCTGTTCGGCTTCCCCGTCTTCTACTGGCTGCAGCTGGCGTTCATCGTGGTCGGCGTGACGACCACGTCGCTGGTTTACCAGATGACCAAGAAGCGGAGGTGATCGGCCATGTGGCGGGAGCACCTCACCGAGATCATCGTCTTCTCCGTGCTGTTTCTCGTGGTCAGCGGCATGGGTTTCGTCGCGGCCCGCTGGCGGGCCCCACAGGACATGGAGCACCTGGACGAGTGGGGCCTGGGCGGGCGCAGCTTCGGCGGCTGGATCACCTGGTTCCTGGTCGGCGGCGACCTCTACACCGCCTACACCTTCGTCGCGGTGCCGGCGCTGCTGTTCGGCGCCGGAGCCGCCGGCTTCTTCGCGGTGCCGTACACGATCATCATCTATCCGCTGGTCTTCCTGCTGCTGATCCGGCTCTGGTCGGTGTCGCACCGGCACGGTTTCGTCACCCCGGCCGACTTCGTCCGTAGCCGGTTCGGCTCGCCGACCCTGGCCCTGCTGATCGCGGTCACCGGGATCGTCGCCACCATGCCGTACATCGCGCTGCAGTTGGTCGGGATCGAGGCGGTGCTCAAGACGATGGGCGTCACCGGAGCCGGCGCGGTGGCGCGGCACCTGCCGATCGTCGTGGCTTTCGCGATCCTGGCCGCGTACACCTACCAGTCGGGGCTGCGGGCGCCGGCGCTGATCGCCTTCGTCAAGGACACCCTGATCTACATCGTGATCATCGTGGCGGTGATCTACCTGCCGTGGAAGCTGGGCGGCTGGGGCTCGATCTTCGACGCGGCGGACGCCAAGTTCGACCGGACGCCGTCGACGAACGACGGCATCCTGCTGAACGCGAACAACCAGTTGCAGTACATCACCCTGGCCCTGGGCTCGGCGATGGCGCTGTTCCTGTACCCGCACAGCATCACCGGGGTCCTGGCCAGCCGGAACCGCGACGTGATCAAGCGCAACATGTCCGCCCTGCCGGCGTACAGCCTGCTGCTCGGGCTGATCGCGCTGCTCGGCTACGCCGCCATCGCGGCCGGGGTCACGCCGCTGCCCGGCGCGACCCCGGGCAGCGTCGACAACAACACCGTCGTACCGCTGCTGTTCGACCAGCAGTTCCCGGCCTGGTTCGCCGGCATCGCGTTCGCCGCCATCGGCATCGGCGCGCTGGTGCCGGCGGCGATCATGTCGATCGCGGCGGCGAACCTGTTCACCCGCAACATCTACAAGGAGTACTTCCGGCGCGACGCCACCCCGGCGCAGGAAGCCCGGGTTTCGAAGATCACTTCTCTGGTGGTGAAGGTCGGGGCGGTCGCCTGCATCGTCTTCCTGGACCCGCAGTTCTCCATCGACCTCCAGCTCATCGGCGGCGTGATCATCCTGCAGACCCTGCCGGCGGTGGCCCTGGGCCTCTACACCCGCTGGCTGCACCGCGGCGGGCTGATCGCCGGCTGGGCGGCCGGCATGGCCCTGGGCACGTGGATGCTCTACCAGATCCCGAACGCGGCGACCAAACGCGCCCACTTCGGCGGCTCGGCGTTCCCGCTGGAGAAGTTCGGCTTCGACACCCCGCGCACGGTCTACGTCGGTCTGGTCGCGGTGGCGGTCAACCTCCTGATCGCCGTGCTCGGCACGTTGATCCTGCGCGCCGCCCACGTCTCCGAGGGTCGGGACGGGACGAACCCCGACGACTACTTCGCCGACGAGGGCGACCCGCGACTGGACACCACCCGCAAGGACCCCGACGAACTCGCGGCCACCGCCTCCACCTGAGGTACGGGCGGGGGCACCCGGTCGACGCCGGCGGGCGGACCGGTGCCCCCGCCACCTCCGCCGGCGTCGATCCCGGGGAACTCCCAGGCAACCTTTCTCGTGAGCTGGGCGGTACCTTCACCGACGACTTCACGAGGGGCGCCGGATGACAAGAACCGAGGGGTTCGACCAGTTCGTGGTGCGCCGCTCCGGGCGGCTGCTGCGGACCGCCTACCTGCTGACCCAGGACTGGGCGCTGGCCGAGGACCTGTTGCAGACGGCGCTGGTCCGCGCCTGGTCGGCCTGGCACCGGATCGAGGGGGACCCCGAACCGTACGTCCGGCGGATCCTGGTCAACACCTACTCCAGCTGGTGGCGGCGGCGTTGGCGGACCGAACACCCCACCGGGGAACTGCCCGAACCCGCCGCCGACGGGCACCGTGACCCGCACGCCCAGGTCAACGACCGCGAACAGCTCTGGCGGGCGCTGCTGCGGCTGCCCAACCGGCAACGCACCGTGCTGGTCCTGCGCTACTTCGAGGACCTGTCGGAAGCGGAGGTCGCCGACACCATCGGCTGCTCCATCGGCACGGTCAAGAGCCAGGCCAGTCGCGCGCTGGCGAAACTGCGGCTCGACCAGGCCATGCTGCCGGAAGGAGCGACCCGATGAACGTCACCGACCTACGCGAACTGCTCGACGACCGATCCGCCGACCCGCGCCCGGACCTGGTCTCCCCGACCCGGCTCAGCGACGTACGGGGTCGCATCGCGCGCCGCCGCCGACGTCGGGCGCTCGTCGCGATCGCCGCTGCGGCCGTGGCGGTCCTCGGCGGCACCGTCACCGCGGTGGTCCTGCCGCGGGCGTACCAGGTGTCCCCGACCGGGCCGCCCGCCCCCAGCCCGGCGCGGACCGTCGAGGGCTTCCCGGAGTACGCCGACGGCGCGCGGGTGGTGGCCGCGGCGGTGTCCCGGCCCGGCCAGGACACGATCACCCTGACCGCTACGCCCGGCGATGTCGACCTGGTGTTGTTCACGCGCTGCTCCGGCACCGCGCCGACGGAACATCAGCTGAGCGTCAACCGCCGTCCGGTGGCCAGCGGCACCGGCTGTGGTGGTGGTTCGGTACGGCCGCAAGCCAAGACGATGGTGAACGACTACGGCGTGCGCCCCGGGCAGCCGATGACCGTGACCTTCACGATGAAGGGGCCTGTCACCGGGGAGTTCGCCGTCGCCGTCGGGCAGCGGGTGGACCCGGCGGTGTACCCGTACCCGCCCCGGCCGGCGACCCTGCGGCCGCTGCAACAGATCGGCTCGACCCGGGACGGGGCCGACGCCGCCGGCCGTGGCGGCAGGGTGCTGCGCGCCGACCCCGCCGACCCCAACCGGCCGGTGCGCCTGACCCTCACCTGGCCGTCGGGCGGTGCAGCCTTCGCCTCGGTGGCGCAGACCCCGGGCGCGCTGCGGATCACCGTCAACGGTGCGCTGGTCGAGCACGAGGAGTGGTGGGACTACCAGCAGACCCAACACGGCGGGCTGAGCAGCGAACACTGGAAGGGCGAGGGCAAAATCGACCCCAAGCCCGGACAACAGGTCACCGTCACGGTGGCGCCGGAGCGGATGACCGGGCAGTGGCAGGTCCTGATCGACCCACAGCTTCCCGGCCGGTAGCTCTCAGCGCACCGCGCGCACCAGCAGGAGCAGCCCGATCACCGTGCCGACAACCACGATCACCGCCCGCAGGACGCGGGCCGGCAGCCGGCGGGCCAGCCGCGCCCCGGCGTACCCGCCGACCACCGTCGCCGGTGCCAACACCAGCACCGCCGCCCAGTTGACCGGCCCGAACAGGGTGAACACCGCCACCGTGACCAACCCCACCACGCCCGAAAGCACGTTCTTCAGGGCGTTGACCCGGTTCAGCGCCTCGTCGAGCACCAGGGCCAGGGCGGCCACCAGCATCACCCCCAGCGCGGCACCGAAGTAACCCCCGTACACCGCGCCGACCAGCACCATCGCCTGCAGGCTCAGCATCCGGCGACGGTCCGACATCGTCCGGGGGTGCCCGACCAGCCGGCGCAGCCGCTCCTGGAAGGCCAGCACGGCCGCGGCCGCCAGCACCAGGAAGGGCACCACCAGCTCGAACGCCCGCGCCGGGGTGGCCAGGAGCAATCCGCAGCCGCCCACGCCACCGACGACCGCCGTCGGCAGCACCGCCCGCAGCCGCCCCCGCTGCCCGCCCAGGTCGGCGCGGCTGCCCACGACGCTGGACAGGTAGCCCGGACACACCGCCACCGAGTTCGTCACGTTCGCGGCCACCGGAGGCAGGCCGACCGCGATCAGCGTCGGAAAGGAGATCAGCGAGCCGCCGCCGGCGATGGCGTTGACGGTGCCCGCGCCCAGCCCGGCCGCGACCAGGACGGCCGCCTGCGAAAGATCCATGGTCGCCCCAGGGTACGGCCGACCTCAGGTCGCGGCACGCCCGGCCGATCGGGTACACCATTGGCGGACCGGGCGGGGAGGATCGTTGGGCGGGATCACCGGTGTCACGGCGCGCATCGCCGCGATTCAGAACAACATGCTGGCCATGCGGGCGATGACCGCCCCGCCGCGACCGGCGGGCCCGACCCCCAGCGGGTCGACCACCGCCGCGTCCGCCGCCGGCCGGTCAGCCGCCCCCGGGGCCATCGCCCCGGGCCCCGCCGCGACCACCTTCGCCGACACCCTGGCCAGCGCCGTGGCCGCCACCAAGGCAGCCGCAGCCAGCCCCGCCGCCACCGTCCCGGCCACCGCCCGACTCAACGGCGACGGCATACCCGTCCAACTCGCCGCCTACGGCAACGGGAAGATCCCCAAAACGGCGCTCGACACGGTGGGGGACACCGGTCACCGGTTGTGGGCGCCGGCCGCGGCGTCGCTGGAATCGCTCATCGCCGCCGCCCGCCGCGACGGGGTCACCATCGGCATCACCGACT
>DASVVF010000786.1:0-8816 GCA_036386695.1 Catenuloplanes sp.
CTCGACCAGGTAGGGCCCGTCGTGGTCGAGCATCGCGCGCAGGGCGCTCGGCAGCTCGTCGGGCTTCTGAACGCCGGCGGCGGCGACGCCGAGCGCACCGGCCAACGCGACGAAGTCGACGCACGGCTCCTGGACGTCGAAGAACGGCGGGAACACCTCACCCACGGTCGACCCGCCCGTGGCGCCGCCGGCCAGGTCCGCCCGGTACCGGACCAGGTTCTCCTTGAGCAGCCGGTAGCCGGCGTTGTGGCAGACCACGAACTTCGCGCCGATGCGGTGGTGCGCGGCCGTCCACAGCGCCTGGTACGTGTACATGCCGCCGCCGTCGCCGGTGAACCCGACGACGGTGCGTCCGGGGTGGGCGAGTTTCGCACCGACCGCGCCCGGTATGCCGACCCCGAGGGTGCCACCCGGGGTCTGGAAGAAGTGCCCGGGCCGGCTCGGGGTGAGCCACCGGGTCAGCTCCGGCGAGTTCGTCAACGCCTCGTCGAAGACCACGGCGTCGGCGGGCAGCAGGTCGGCCAGACGCGCCGCGACCGCCGACATCCGCAGCGGCACCTCGGCCGCCCGGGCCACGTCGGCCGTGCGGGCCTGCGTCCGGATCCGGGCACTGTCGGCGCCGCGCCGCTGGGCCCGTTGCGCCGCGGCGCCGCGCTGCGGATCGGTCATCACCCGGTCGAGGGAGTCGGTCAACGCCCCCAGCGTCAGCCGGGGATCGCTGACCATGCCGATGGTCACGGGATGGTTCTTGGCGATGGCGTTGGCGTCCAGGTCGATGTGCACGACCGTCGCGTCCGGCCGGAACGGGTTACCGGTGGCCGGGAAGACGTCCGGGAAGACGTACGTGCCGCAGATCAGCACGGCGTCGGCCCGGGCCACGATGGCGGCGCTGTCCGTCCCGAACATGTGCCCGGTGAGCCCGGCGTAGAGCGGGTGGGTCCAGGGCATGATCAGCTCTGAGGCCATCGCCCCCCAGACGCCGGCGCCCCAGGCCTCGGCGAAGCGGGTCAACTCGTCCACCGCGCCGCTGGCGGCGACGCCGTCCCCGGCGAGGATCACCGGGGAACGCGCTCCGGCGAGCAGCCGGGCGGCGGTCTCGATGGCCCCGGCGTCCGGGACGACCCGGGTGTCCGGCACCAGCGTCGGCACGATCGGCTCGTCGCCCACCTGGTCGAGAATGTCCTGGGGCAGGGCGAGGAACACCGGTCCCCGGGGTGGGGTGGCCGCGATCTTTAGGCAGCGCCGCAGCAGCCGCACCACGCTCGCCGGATGGATGGCCCGGGCGGCGTACTTGGTCACCGGTCGGGCGATGTCCACCAGGTTCACCGACATGTGCGCCTCAAGCGCGTCGTACGCCACCCCGGCCTCGCCGGCCAGGACCACCATCGGGGTCTGCCGGTGCAACGCGTGGTAGAGGCTGCCGACCGCGTTGCCCAGGCCGACCCCGCTGTGCAGCAGGACCACACTGGTCTCCCCGGTGGCCTGGGCGTAGCCGTCGGCGACGCAGACCACGGCGGCTTCCTGCAATCCCAGCACGTACTCGATCTCCGGGAACCGGGTGATCTCGTCGAGCAGGCCCTCCTCGCTCGACCCGGGGTTGCCGAACAGGTAGCGCACGCCGTCGGCGCGCAGCTGCTCCAGGATCCGGCGGTGCCCGGTGGCGAGCGGCCCGGCGGCCGCCGTACCGGGAGCCGGTGCGGTGATGATCGCGGTCACGCGCCGCCTCCGAACCCGACACCGGCCGGTGCCGGTCTCCGCCCGGCCGTCAGGTCGCCGTCGCTGGGCACGTCGGTCACCAGCCGGACCGGATCAGACCGTTGTCGAGCACATCGACCAGGGCCCGGCCGCATCCCACCGACGACTCGGTGGACCGCGCGGTGATGAACGGGTAGTCCACGATGACCGACTCGGCGTGCCCGACGTTGCCGATGAACTCGCCGTCCGCGCCGACCGCGTCACGCAGGATGTACTCCAGCGGGTAGAACGCCGGCCCGAAGTTGATGTACCCGTCCCCGAAGCCCCGGTTGGACCCGTCGATGGCGTGCGGGCCCTCGAAGCCGGTGCCGTCGTGGAAGTCGTAGTCGATCGGGTGCCCGGTCACCCGCTTGCCGCGGATGATGCTCAGCTTGCGCAGCGGGTCGCGGGCGAAGGCGAGTGCCGTGACGCCGTAGCAGACCGCGGCGACCGGCTTGTCCAGGTGGACGAAACCCAGGATGAGCTCGTGCAGGCGTTGGTTGTTCGCCAGGTCGACCATGGCTCCGCTGCCGCCGACGATGACCATCGCGTCGTACGCCGGCAGGTCGTTCGAGACGACCCGGTCGATCGCCCGGTGGTAGTCCTCCATGTCCCGCAGGTAGGTCGCGGAGCTGGGGTACGGGCGGGCCGGCAACCATTGCGCCAGGTTGCTCGGCTTGTCCATCCGGTGCGACGCGTCCAGGTCGCGGGTGCGCTGGGCCATCCCCGCGGTGGTGACCGACCTGCCCTGGGGCGGATCGACGAACCCGGTGTCCATGCTGACCGCGAGCGGGGTGGGTCGCATCCCGGTGGGGGTGAGGAACTCCACCTCGTACCCCGCCTGGTCACACGCGTCCAGTGGGCCGACGAGCTCCTCGCCCCAGTAGCCCCACTCCGAAACCACCATCAGTACCTTGGTCATGACCGACCTCCCGTGCGTTGCTGGGTGCTGTCTGGTAATCCGCAGCTGGGACGCGCCCCCCGCGGCGGGCAGGCCGCGGACTGGGGCGTTTCGACAGGTCAAGCCTAGGCGGCGGATACCCCGGATCGGGTCTTTTCCGGTCTTATCCGACGCCCGCATCACCGCTCAGCGGTGGTCGCGGGCCGCCGGTCAGCGGGGCTGCGGGCCGATCACCCAATGCTCCGCGACGACGAGCCGGTGCACGTACCGTGGCACCACGAACGACATCAGATCCTCCTCGGCCCGGGCGAACTGCGGGCTGCTCAGCGCGCGCTGGAGAGCGTCCTGGTCGTCGAACCAGAGTTGGTACGCCCCGTCGAGCACGGCCTCGCCGACGGCGTACGCGCCGTCGCGGGTGTGCCCCTGCAGGTAGCGGCGCAGCCCCGGGATCTCCCCGACGAGATCGGCGTGCTTGCTCAGGCTGCGTTGGCGGAACTCCTCCAGGCTGACCCCCGCGGCCCGCTTGGCCAGCAGGATCAGCTTGACCCCGGCGGGTTCCCGGACCTGGTCCGGGCCGCCGAGCAACTCGTGCGCGTCGGTGTCCAGCACCACGGTGCGCCAGAAGGCGGCCCACCGTGGCTCATCCTGGCGCGCCTGCAGGAACTCCGGCGTCTGCAACGAGGCGACCTGCTCCTGCTCGTCGGCCAGCCAGATCTCGGCCACCCCGTCCCACGGGGCGGGTTCACCGGCCGCACCGAACGGGATCACCGTGTCGATCAGGTACCGGCGGATTTGTGGGATCATGGCGGCGTACCGGACCGCGTGGACGTCGAGCCAGTAGCGCTGGAACTCCGCCACGCTCATTCCGGGCCTCGGTGCGGCGAAGATCAGTTGGTGGATCATCGGTTCCCCAATCCTGTCCGGTGCACGGGTTGCTGGGCTAGTCGGTCGGCAGCCGGACCGTTCGGGTGAACGCGTGCCCGGTGCCGAAGACCTCCACGGCCAGCGCGTACGGGGTCTTGCCGTCGTGCCCGCGCAACCGCAGGTCGGCGCCGGCGGTGACCAGGATCCGGGCGCACTGCTCGTTGCCGTGCCAGATCGAGTCGTGCAGCGGGGTGTACCCGTTTGTCGCTCCCTGGAAGTCCAGGTCCACCCCGGGCCACCCGGCGATCAGGGCGGTCAGCTCGATGTGTCCGTTGTAGACGGCCTTGTGCAGCGGCACCGCGCCGAAGGTCGGCTCGGTGGCGTTGACGTCGGCACCCGCGCCGAGCAGCATCGCGGCGATCTCGGTGTGCCCGTCGCGGGCGGCGACGAGCAGTGGGGTGTGCGCGTCGTTGAAGCCGTTCACGATCGGGAAGCGCTGGTCCACCTCGGCTCCCTCGGTGAGCAGGCGCCGCACCGTGGAGGTGTCCCCGCTGGTGACCGCGGCCATCAACCGGTGTTCCCCGGCGCGCCGCTCATCGGAGCCGAGCCGATCGTTGAGGTATTGCTCGGCCAGCAGCAGCCGCTCCTGCCCGACGGTGTTGACCTTCAGTTCGAAGGCGAAGTGCTCCTGCAGGGTGAAGCCGTAGTGGGTGGACAGGTGCACCCCGGCGTCGTGTTCCAGCAGGAACCGGGCCACCTCGGGAAACTTGAACCACAGGGCGTCCATCAGCGGGGTGTGCCCGGTGCTGGCGGCCACCGCGTCGACGAACGCGCCGGCCTCGATCAGCGCCCGGACCACCGGGACGCTGCCGCCCTGGCAGGCCTTGTGCAGCGCGGTCGCGCCGGCACCGCGATCGGCGGTGAACACGTCGGCGCCCGCTTCCAGCAGCAGCCGGACCGAGTCCGCGTCGGCCTGCCCGGCGGCCATCATGAGCACGGTCAGGCCGGTGTCCGGCGCCCTGGTCTGCGGGTCGGCCCCCCGGTCGAGCAGTTGCCGTACCGCTGCGGCGTCGCCGGCCCGGACGGCGGCCACCAACTCGCCGGCCGCCGTCACGGTCGTGGTCACCGCTGGCCCCGCGCAGCGGCCCGCTGCGATCGGGTCAACCCCGTTGTCCGACTCATCGCGTCAGCCCCCACCAGATCGTCGGTGAAATCCCCCTCACCGCATTGTTGTCGAGGGGTACGGGCGGGGGTCGCGTTCCGGAATCTTTCTCATCGCCGGGTCGGACGCGGATGGGACGACCGGCTCGTCCGCCCCGGATCGGGACGGGGATGCCCAGACCGCCACCAGGCGACCAGCCCCAGCACCGGGGTCAGCCCGATCAGCCCGAGGCCCCCGGACGCCGGCATCAGCAGCACCGGACCGGGCGTCCAGGCCGTCGTGGCGGCCGGCCCACTGACCACGGTCGGCACCGGGCCGCGCGGCCGGGTGTCGAGCAGGGGGCGGACCGCGACCTCGTCGATGACCACCCCCCGGCCGGTGAACGCACCACGGCAGTCCCAGCCCTTCCAATTGTGCCCGCTCACCCATCGGCACTGCGCCACCGCGACCCGCCCCGGTATCCCGCCCAGGTAGGCCCGGGCGCTGTCCGAGCCGATGTGGAGCAGCAGCATCCCGGCCAGGGCGCCCAGGCCGGCGAGGGCCAGCAGCCGGGCGGACGAGCCGGCGACAATGGGTGTCCGGCGCGGGCTCACCGGTACAGGGTAGCGATGATGGTCGACGCCCGGACGGTCCGAGCGGCCCGCCGCGCTTCCTGAGTGGACGGTTCGGACGGTCGGGCCGGACAGCTGGACCGGCCCGCCCGCCGTCGCCGGGGCGGTCGGCTGCGGCGCGACCACCGGCGAAGCGGGGCGTCGGCTGCGGCGCGACCACCGGCGAAGCGGGGCGTGGCCGGCCGGTAGACCGGCGGGGCGCGGGAGGTGCCAGGCGTCCCGGCGGCGGGTATGGTGGTCGAGGGTTCAGCCGTGAGCCTTTCGGGGCCGCTCCCGGCCCGCCCCGGCTCCCGTCGATTGATCGCGTCGGGGCACCGGGGGGTCGCGCCGTCGCCTCTTCCGGCTGGAGGTCCCATGTCCCACGAAAAGGTGTCCCCCGCCCGGCCTACCGACCGCTACCGGGACCCCCACCTGACGCTGCAGATGAGCAGGTCGGGCCCGGTTACCCTGGTGAGCGTGCGGGGCGAGGTGGACACCGACAACGCCCACCTCATCCCGGAGCTGGTCGATAGCCTCACCAGCAACGCCTCACAACGGGTCCTGCTGGACCTGGCGAACGTGACGTTCCTGAGCGCCGCCGGGGTGGAGGCGCTACTGCGGGTCCGGGACATCGTCGCCGGCAAAGCCGGACAACTGATCGTCCGGGACCCCGCACCTATCGTGCTGACCGTCTTCGCTGGCACCCGGGTGACCCGCGGTTTCCAGATCCACACCAGCCCGCAGCGGGACGCCGGGCCGGCCATCGTCCCCGCGGCCCGGCGCCCCGTCGGTTAGCCGCCCGGCACCATGAGCGACACTCGTCCACGGCGGCACCACGAAGGGACGGGATGAGCAGTCTGGAGTCATTGCGGGTGCTGCTGCGGCAGTCCCACCACGCCCGCCCGGAAGACCTGCCGGAGATGGCCATGCGGGCGGCGCCGCTGGTCGACGCCACCGCGCTCGTGCTCTACCTGGTCGACCACCAGCAACACCAGCTGCTGCCGCTGCTCGCCGGCCGCGCTCCGGCGCGTCAGCCGGTCCGCATCGACGGGACCCTGCCCGGGCGCGCCTTCAGCCTCATGACCACCTGCGTCAACGACAGTGGGGGCGACCCCAGCACCGTCTGGGTGCCGCTGCTCAACGGCAGCGAGCGGATGGGGGTGCTGGAGGTCGTCGCCGACCTGCCGCTGAGCGACAAGGCGGTCGACGACTGCGTGGCCGTCGCCTCGCTGCTGGCCGAGCTGGTGGTGACCCGCAGCCTCTACAGCGACACCATGGAACGGGTCCGCCGCCGCGAGCCGATGCGGTTGGCCGCCGAGATGCTGCGCGCCCAGCTGCCGCCGCTGACCTTCTCCACCGGCCACCTCGTCATCAGCGGCGTCCTGGAGCCCTGCTACGACGTCGGCGGCGACGCGTTCGACTACGCCGTCAACGGCGACACGGCCCACCTGGCGCTCTTCGACGCCGCCGGCCACGGCTCCGCCCACGGCATGCGGTCGGTCATGCTGGCCTCGCTGGCGCTGGCCGCGTACCGCAACGCCCGCCGCGCTGGCCTGGACCTGATCGGCACCTACCACCACATCGATGACGCGGTCCGCGAGCACGACCGCGCCGGCATGATCACCGCCGTCCTGGCCGAGCTGGACCAGTGCACCGGCGTCCTGCGGGTCATCTCCGCCGGTCACCCGAGCGGCATCGTCATCCGTCAGGGGAAAGTGGTCAAGGTGCTGCCCACCCCGACCGCGTTGCCGCTGCCGCTCGGCGATCAGCGCTCGCCGGTCGTCGTCGAGGAGGCCCTGGAACCCGGCGACCACCTCCAGCTCTACACCGACGGCATCACCGAGGCCCGGTCCCCGGCCGGTGAGGAGTTCGGTGTGGAACGGCTCATCGACTTCGCCATCAGGGCGGTCGCCGACCAGCTCCCACCGCCGGAAACCAGCCGTCGCCTGGTGCACGCCATCCTCGACTACCAGGACGACCGCCTGCAGGACGACGCCACCGTGCTGCTCGCCCAGTGGCGCAGCCCCGCACCGCCGCGTTCGGACACCGAACTGGTCACCGGTGCCACCCACGAGCCGCTCAACACCGACGGGTGAGCACCGCGTGGGCGGAAGCACCAGCAACGTCGACGACGGGTGATTAACCCCGCCCGGTGAGGGAAGCCAAGGTGTCAGCGTCCGATCGAAGGAGTTGGCATGGGTGGCGACCAGTACCGCGAGCAGAACCCGCAGCAGCAGTACACCAGCCCGGAGGGGCAGGGGTCGGAGCAGATCCCGCACCCCGGCCGCACCGGTGACATGGACGACAAGCCGGATCACGGCGAGGAGAGCTACCGCGGCACCGGACGGCTGGACGGCAAGCGCGCGGTGATCACCGGCGGCGACTCCGGGATCGGTCGGGCGGTGGCGATCGCGTTCGCCCGCGAGGGCGCCGACGTGCTGATCTCGTATCTGGCCGAGGAGGAGGACGACGCTCAGGAGACCGTCCAGCTCGTGCAGAAGGCGGGCCGTACGGCGGTGGCCGTGCCCGGTGACATCCGCGACGAGGGGCACTGCCAGCAGATCATCGAGCGGGCGGTCAGCGAGCTGGGTGGGCTGGACATTCTGGTCAACAACGCGGCGTACCAGATGGCGCAGCCCGGCGGCATCGCCGACATCACCACCGAACAGTTCGACCGGGTGATGAAGACCAACCTGTACGCGATGTTCTGGCTGAGCAAGGCCGCGGTGCCGCACCTGCGGCCGGGGTCGACGATCATCAACACCGCCTCGATCCAGGCGTACCACCCCTCCTCGGCGTTGCTGGACTACGCCAGCACGAAGGCCGCCATCGTGGCGTTCACGAAGGCGCTCGGCTCCGATCTGGCCGAGCAGGGCATCCGGGTCAACGCGGTGGCGCCGGGACCGATCTGGACCCCGCTGATTCCGGCCACGATGACCCAGGAGAAGATCGACTCGTTCGGATCGGACACCCCGATGCAACGCGCCGGGCAGCCGGCCGAGTTGGCCCCGGCGTACGTCTTCTTCGCCTCGCAGGAATCCAGCTACATCACCGGTGAGGTCCTTGGCGTCACCGGCGGCAAGCCGCTGGCCTGAGGCAGGCGGACAACAGTGCGAGCCCCGCCCAGTCCGGTGGTGACATCAGCCGTCATGATCCACGAGTGGCGGCTGATGTCCTTCCTGCACTGGAGTTACCCCACCGAGGTCATCGCGCCGCTGCTGGCCGACGGCCTGTCGGCGCACACCCACGACGGGCTGGCCTGGGTGAGCATGACACCGTTCGAGATGCGCGACGTACGCCCGCCGGGGCTGCCGCCGCTGCCGTGGCTGTCGCGGTTTCCGGAGACCAACGTGCGCACCTACGTGCGTGGCCCGGACGGCGGTGTCGGGATCTACTTCTTCTCGTTGGACGCCGCGCGGCTGCCCGCGGTGCTGGCCGCCCAGGCCAGCCTGCGGCTGCCGTACCGCTGGACGGACGCGGACATCCGCGTGGCCGACGGCACCGTCACCTACCGGGGGCGCCGGCGGTGGCCCGGCCTGCCCGCGCCGTCCGGCCAACCGCTGCT
>DASVVF010000787.1:0-3453 GCA_036386695.1 Catenuloplanes sp.
GCCGAGCGAGACGCTGTGGGACCTGTGCGACGGGTTGGAGACCACCGAGGGGATCCTCGACTTCCCGGAGATCACGGTGCCGCGTGGTGGTGGGGTGAAGTACCCGAACAACCTGGACTTCGCCACCCTGTACTCGCAGACCGGGTTCGTGTGGACGGAGGCGGACAGCATTGCCGGGCGGGAGAAGCCGTCGTACCGGGTGCCGACCCCCACGTTCGGGGAGACCCGCCTCGAGGTCGACGGGGTGCAGATCGAGCAGGACATCGTGCAGAACGCGCTGTGGCCGGAGCTGACCCGTGACGTGGTGCGGCGGGCGATGACCGCCCACGAACACAAGATCAACGCGAGGTTGATCCAACGGATGGCGAACGCCCCTGGGCAGTCGACGCCGTTCACGCTGACCCTCGGCGGTGACGTCGACGGCGACCAGACCACGACCGCGGTCCTCGGGTCGGTGGCGCTGGCTGCGGCGGACTACCGGTACCGGTACCGGATGAGTCGGCGGGCGGTGGTGGAGCTGGTCGCGCCGATCTGGTTGCTGGAGTGGATCCGCGCGGACATGGCCCGGCGGGCCGGGGTGGCCCTGTTCGACGTGACCGACGATCAGATCAACGGGTGGTTCACCCGCCGCGGGGTGCGCCCGCAGTGGGTGTACGACTGGCAGGACGGTTACGCCAACGCCGGTGGCGTCGGGTTCGGCGGCGCGGTCGCGCCGGGGCAGTGGCCGGCCAGCGTCGACTTCCTGATCTACGCGCCGGGCACGTGGGTGAAGGGCGCGAAGCCGATCATCGACCTTTCGGCGGTGTACGACAGCACGAAGCTGAAGTTCAACGAGTACATCGCGCTGTTCACGGAGCAGGCCACGTTGCTGATCAAGCGGTGCTACGTGTCGTACAAGGTGACGGTGCCGCTGTGCCCGACCGGGGTGACGGGGCAGAGCGTGCCGTTCGACTGCACCGCGGCCTGAGTGCACTCGTACCCGGGGCCGCCGATCGGATCGGTGTGGTCCCTGATCTGTGCTGGAGGTGACGGGTGACTCAGCCCATGGTGTACGTCGCCGCGCCGGGCACCAGCCCGTACCGGTACGGGTTGTTCTCCGCCGCGGCTGTGGTCGACCCGGCGGACCAGCGGGAGTTCCACGGCGGGGTGCAGTGGGAACCGGTGTGCGTCGACGCCCCCGCCCCGACCACACCGGCGGCGCCGTCCGACCCGGACCGCCCGGAAAAGGCCCTGCCAGACGGGGTGAGCTACGCGCACGCCGGGGTGATCCGGCTGTACGCGGGGCTGACGGACCGGTCGGTGGGCCGCGACGACCTGTTGGAACGGGCCCGGCAGACCCTCGGTCTGGTCGAGCAGCAGTCGCTGGAGCACTACGCGTGGACCGGCGAGAGCGGCACCACACCGTTCCTCGCGGACCCGGACACCCCGGTCCTGGCCGGCTCGGACACCGCCCCGGTGGCGTTGGAGACCGGGGTCGGGCTGTTGGAGGCGTTCATCACCGACCGCACCGGTGTCCTCGGTGCACTGTGGGCACCGCGGTGGACGGCCGGGTGGCTCACGTCGAAAGGGCTGGCCCAGCCGGAGAACCCGCGGCTGGTCGCCCCGCTGGGCAACCCGATCGTGTTCGCGCAGACCACCGGTGTCGGCCCCGGCGGCGCCGCGCCCGGCGACGGGCAGGTGTGGCTGTACGCCACCGGCCCGGTGATGGTGCGCCGCTCGGCGGTGGTCCTGCCCCGGCTGGCCGAGGCGTTGGACCGGAGCAGCAACAGCGTGTTCGCGGTGGCCGAGCGGTTCTACACCGTGGGGTGGAGCTGCGCGGTCGCCGCCGTGAAGGTCAACCTGCCGGCCCTGCCGGCATGAGTGCAGGAGGAGACATGGCCCCGACGGTCTACCCGAACGACCGCGACGACGCGAAGGCCCTGGCGCGACGGCTGCTGGAGGCGGCTGGCCCGGGCCGGCACGACCAGGTCCAGACCATCACCGACGGGCCGGCCGGCGTCGCCTTCGACGTACCCGACGACGTGTACAGGTTCGTTGTCACCGGCCGGGCCGCTGGGGCGCTGTCCGGCGACGCTGACGGTGAACCCGGCACCGCGCTGGACCGGCCCGACATCGGCGCCCCGGAGTCGACCGAGCTGGTCGACGGCCGCGATGACGACGACGGTGAACCCAGCCCACCAGCCGAAGGCACAGCTGATACCGGCCAGGAGCCGGCCGCATCGGCGCCGGCGCGGCAACGGCGCCGGACTCGATGACCAGTACGGCCCGGCGGCGGACCCGTGCCGAGCCAACCCCCTGGGTGGCGCCGGTCTTCTACCGTTGATCATGGCGTCCCGGTCCAACCTGCCTCCCCGCGTCGGTTGGGCCGGGCGCCTCTTTGGCACCGGCCGAGCCGGAGCCGGCCAGGCTCGTCGCCGCCGTCGGGGCGTCAACGCAGGCGGAGCCTCTGCGGTGGCAGTGGCGCGGTCCGCCCGCCGGGGCCTATCGGCGTTGGTGGGCGGCCGGCATATCATTGGCCAGCACCCCGGTTCAGGCGCTTCCCCCGTGGCGGTTGAACCGGGGTGTTCTCGTGTTCGGGAGCAAGCCGCCGAACTTCGCAGACCGCTAGGCGGGCGTGCGCCGACCGACGTCGTGGTGGGCGCGGGCCTTGCGCCGCATGGCCGTAGCGCCGGTTGTGTGACTCGCTACACGGTCATTCTGTACAAAAAATATGTACAGCACGCTCGCCAAATGACTACAATGAATATGTACACATCGCGCCACCCCAACAGGAGGAACAAATGATCGACATCAAAGAAGCCATGAAGGCAGCGGGACTGACGCCGGCGCAGATCGCCTCCCAGCGCGTGCGCGTGAACTTCGCGCGCGTAGTCGAGGCGGAGGAGCTGCTGCACGCGGCCGGCGCACGGCTGACCGCACAGGTCCAGGCCGCCATCGAGGATGCCTCGCGCGGCCACACCTCGACAGCGACCGGCGGCACCCCGCTGTACGCGACGGCCGCTCGCAGCGGGGAGTTCGACGCCGCGCTGACGCGACTCATCGAGCGCCGTATGGCCTTGTCGATCGCCACCAATTAGCTGACGACAGTCTCCGGTTCACGCATCGTGCGCCGGTCGGGCCTCCGGCCGGCGCACCGCCACGTCCGAAATGGTTCTGACGGCCTGACGTGGCCCCACACGGACGGCCTCAATTGGCCCCACCACAAGGTCGGACCCACTCAGGGTTTCGGTGACACACAGTTGCGGTCGGCACTCTCATGGCCGACATGCGGGACCGCGTCATCCCGTGGCCATGCAGCTGGCCGGCCCAGGCCCGGCGCGGCCCACAACCGAAACCTGCGCCAGGGGATGGCCCCACTCATCTGGGATCGCCGGCTTGTGCCAGATCGGTCGGTTACGCGGGTCGTCGAGGTCGGACCGCACGTCGCCGAGATCGACTAGGTACACGCGGACG
>DASVVF010000788.1:0-10582 GCA_036386695.1 Catenuloplanes sp.
TGTCCAGTCGCAGTTTTCCCGCCTGTATCGACAATGGGTGCGGGAGCCGTTGCGGCGGATCCGGCTCGATGACGGTAGCGAGATAGTCATCACCCGACGGCACCGACTCCTCGGGCCCGACGGCTGGACAGCTCAGGTGACCGTCGGCGATCGCATCTGTGTGCCCCGGCGGCTGGTGTGGCAGGGCAACCCCGTCGACCCCGACCTCACCATTCTGCTGGCGTGGCAGATCAGCGAGGGGTACGAATACCGCAAGGCGGACGTCCGCATCACCCAGAAGAATTCCGCCGTGCTCCACGACCTTGCCGAGCGGGTCCAGGCGATCGGTCACCGCTTCGGGTTGGAGATGAACCGGCCCAGCGTACGCGTGAACCGAACAGTCTCGGAGCTACGCCTGTGCAGCGTGGATTACGCGGCCTTTCTCGCCGGCCACGGTTACCGCTGGGGCCTCCGCTCCGCCGACAAGCGGATCCCGGACTTCATCATGGCGGCGGACGACGAGACGATCCGGCTCTTTCTCCGCGAATATTTCACCGCGGAAGGCAGCGTCGGCACCAGCCAACGGGTGGTGGAGATCTCCTCGGCGTCACCGTGGCTGATGCATCAACTCAGCGTGCTACTTCGCCGCCTGGGTATCTGGCTCCGGACAGCCGAGAAAATGAAATGTGCCACCAACGGTACGGGAATCAAGCGGCCGTACCGGGTCGGCATCATCGGCGGCGCCAGCCTGCGGGTTTTCCGGAACCTGGTCGGCTTCTCCGATCCCGTTAAGCAGGGGAAGCTGACGGCGGTGTGCGACAAACCGGCCAACGGCAACGTGGACGGGGTGCCCGGCCATGACCTCCTCCATGCCGCCCAGGTGCTCACCGCACTCCCGCAGCGACACTTCGGAGTCGGCACCATCTACTTCGCTGGCACCCAGGAGATGTCCCGCGCGGTGGCTACCGAGGCGACGATCGCCATGACCGCAATGATCACGGGTGCGGCGGAGGAGGAATACCGCCAGCACCCACGGACGAAATGGACCACTGCGGTCTGCCAGGCCTACGCCCAACTGGACAAACCGACGCTTTCCGTCATACGGGACGCACTCACCACCCGCGCCGCGCGCGATGTGCACTACCCGCGTGTGGTGTCCGTGGAGGAGATGGCCTACGAGGGATACGTCTACGACTTCGAGGTGCCGGACCACCACAACTTCGTTGCCGGGGGAATCCTGTGCCACAACACCGCCCAGACCCTGTCGCTACTGCTTGATGAACGGGCCGCGCACCGCCCCTCCCCGACGCTGTTGGTGTGCCCGATGTCGCTGGTCAGCAACTGGCAGAAGGAGGCGGCCCGGTTCGCCCCGTCGCTGCGGGTGTACGTGCACCACGGCGGCACCCGCAAGCGCGACGACGACCTGCTGACCGCCATCGCCAACGCCGACCTGGTGCTCACCACGTACGGCACGGCGCTGCGGGACCAGGCGGCGCTGCGGGAGATCAGCTGGGAACGGGTGGTCTGCGACGAGGCGCAGGCGATCAAGAACAGCGCCACCCGGCAGGCCCAGGCGGTGCGCTCCATTCCCGGGCGCACCCGCCTGGCGTTGACCGGGACCCCGGTGGAGAACCACCTGGCCGAGCTGTGGTCCATCATGGAGTTCTGCAATCCGGGTCTGCTCGGGCCGGCGAAACGGTTCCGCCGGCGCTACCAGGAGCCGATCGAGGTCCGCCAGGACGAGCAGGCCGCCGCCGCGTTGCGCCGGGCCACCGGGCCGTTCGTGCTGCGGCGGTTGAAGACCGACAAGTCGATCATCTCTGACCTGCCGGAGAAGCTGGAGATGAAGGTGTGGTGCCCGCTCACCCCGGAGCAGGCCACCCTGTACGCGGCGGTGGTCGAGGACATGATGGCCACCATCGAGGGCAGCGAGGGGATCCAGCGGCGCGGCAACGTGCTGGCCGCGATGACGAAGCTCAAGCAGGTCTGCAACCATCCCACGCACCTGCTCAAGGACGGGTCCCGGCTGGCGGGCCGCTCGGGCAAGCTGGCCCGACTGGAGGAGCTCGCCGAGGAGATCGTGGCCGAGGGGGACAAGGCGCTGGTCTTCACCCAGTACGCCGAATTCGGTTCGCTGCTGCAGCCGTACCTGGCGGCGCGGCTGGACCGGCCGGTGCTGTGGCTGCACGGCGGGCTCGCCAAGGCCAGGCGGGACGCGCTGGTGGAGCAGTTCCAGCATGACGACGAGCCGATGATCTTCCTGCTGTCGCTGAAGGCCGCCGGCACCGGGCTGAACCTGACCGCGGCGAACCACGTCATCCACGTCGACCGCTGGTGGAACCCGGCGGTCGAGGACCAGGCCACCGACCGCGCGTTCCGGATCGGGCAGCGGCGCAACGTGCAGGTCCGCAAGTTCATCTGCACCGGCACCCTGGAGGAGCGGATCGACGAGATGATCGAGCGCAAGAAGACCCTCGCGCAGCGCGTCGTCGGCACCGGCGAGGACTGGATCGCCGACCTGTCCACCGGGCAGCTACGGGAGCTGTTCGCCCTCGACCCGGCGGCGGTGAGCTGACATGCCCGTCGGCCCGGACGGCTGGTTCGACGGCGGCGGACCGATCCACGTCGAGGGCGGCATCAAGGCCCGCACGAAACGAGGCTCGATCGGCGAGCAGTGGTGGTCGCGGCGGTTCATCGACATCCTGGAAGGCATCTGCGACCCGGGCCGGCTGGCCCGCGGCCGGGCGTACGCCCGCAAGGGTCAGGTTCTGGATTTCGACCTGTCGCCGGGCCTGGTGGTCGCCCGGGTGCAGGGCTCGCGGCCGAAGCCGTACCAGGTCAAAATCACCATCGAGGCGTACGGCGACGCCGACTGGACGCGCGTCGAGGAGGCGCTGGCGGCCCAGGCGTTGCACCGGGCGAAGTTGCTGGCCGGGGAGATGCCGACCGAGCTGGTCGGGGTTTTCGACGAGCTCGGCCTGCCGTTGTTTCCATCCAGGCTGGACATGGAATGCTCGTGCCCGGACTGGGGCTTTCCGTGCAAGCACCTGTCCGCCGCGTTGTACGTGCTCGCCGAGGCGTTCGACGATGACCCGTTCCTGGTGCTGGCCTGGCGCGGTCGGGGCCGCGAGGAGCTGCTGGACGCGCTGCGGGGCCAACCGGACACCGCGCAGGCCCCGGATCCGCTGGACGTCGAGGACGTGCCGCTGACCGAACGGCTGGGCGACTTCTACTCCCCCACCGTGTCGTTGGGCCGGCTGCGCGAGCATCCGACCGAGGGGGTGACCACGCCACCGGAGCTGCTGCTGCGGGTGCTCGACGCCCCGCCGGTCCGGGTCCGTCACATCCCGCTGGTCGACCTGCTGCGCACGGCGTACCGCAGCCTGGGTGGGGAGCCGGCGGAGTAGTTCGGTGCGGGCGACTTGAGGCTGGCGCCGGGCGTGCCGCACTGCGCGAGAAGGTGCACGGTACTTCCACCGGGGTGCCGGTGCGCCGGCTCGGCGCGGTCGTCACCACGGCGGCGCACCGTGAAGCCGAATGCGCCCGGACCGTTCACGGCACGGGCGCATTCGGCTTCCAGATTGTCAGGCGCCGCCGGGACCATTCACCCGAACACAGGGGTAATCCCGCGTGGGTCCGGCGTTCCAATCGAGTTTGTCACGCGTCACGGGGCCGTAGATGCCATCGGCCGTGATCCGCTCCGCCCGCTGGGCGCTCTTCAGGGCTTCCCGGGTCTGGGGACCGAAGATGCCGTCCGGGTTCACGCTGGCGAAGTAGCAGTTGATCAGCGTCCACTGCAGCCGCTCGACCGCGTCACTCCGGGCGCCGACGCCCATGACGCAGCTGGTGCCGTTCAGGCTCCTTGCCGCCGCTGGAACCGCGATGACGCCCTCGCTGCTCTCCGAACCGACGTACCTTACCGAGAAGATCTGGTTACAGGTGGGCGGCGCCGCCTGAACCGGGGTTTGGACCCCGAACAGCGCACCGCCTGCGAGGACGAGCGCCATGATGGCTTTGGTGCGGAGTGTCATGCATGTCCCCTGTGGATTGAGTTGGTGACCTGGGCCGCCGGCACACCGGCGAACCGGCCCGGTTGCCGACCTGCGCCGTGCTGGCGCGTGCCGCGCAGCGACGATGCCGGAGGGCTGGCGGTGGCGGCAAACTCCAGCGCGCTGCTGGGATGGTGGGACGTCGGGGTGGCCCTGAACTGCGCGGATCCGCCGCAACTGGGACGCGGATTGGACGCGTTGACATCCTCTCCGCCCTAAGGGACGGAGATTCCCTCCACGCTGCGCGTGGAACACGCAGCGTCCGGGCGGGTTACCGCTTCGCCGCGCGGTGCCGGGACGAGTCCCGGTCTTGTCTGCGCTCCACGGTCGTTGAAGTCCGCCTGTCCGGCGGCCTTGACATTCTTTGCGGCGTTGACGTCCCGGTCGTGGTGACTGCCGCACGGGCAGTCCCACGCTCGGACGTCGAGCGCCATCTTGTCGTTGATCCGTCCGCAGTCCGAGCACATCCGGGTGGACGGGAAGAACCGGTCCACCCGGGCGAAGGTGCGCCCGTACCGGGCGGCCTTGTACTCCAACATTCCGGTGAAACTGGCCCAGCCCGCATCGTGCACGGACTTCGCGAGCCGGGTCCGGCCGAGACCGACGACGCACAGATCCTCGACATAGACCGCTTGGTTCTCGCGAACGATGTTCGTGGACAGCTTGTGCTGCCAGTCCCGCCGGGTGTCGGCCACCCGGGCGTGCGCCCTGGCGACCTTCACGACGGCCTTCTTGCGGTTCTGACTCCCGCGCTGCTTACGCGAGAGCGCTTGTTGCAGCCGCTTGAGATTGCGGGCCGCACGGCGCAGGAACTTCGGCGCCGTCACCTTCGTGCCGTCGGACATGACCGCGAAGTGGGTCAAGCCCAGGTCGATCCCGATCTCGGACTCGATCTGCGGCAGCGTCTCGTCCTGCTTGCTCTGCACGACGAACGAGGCGAAGTACCGGCCCGCCGCGTCTTGGATCACCGTGACCGAGCTCGCCTCGGACGGCAGGCTCCGCGACCACCGAACCGGCACATCGCCGATCTTCGGCAGCCGCAGCCGGCCGTTGTCGAGCAGCTTGAACCGGGCGTTCTTGGTGAAGCGGATGGCCTGCCGGTTGTCCTTGCGGGACCGAAACCGGGGCGGGGCCACCTTGCGGCCCTTGCGATTGCCGGTGATCGAGGCGAAGAAGTTGCGGTACGCCACGTTCATGTCGGCGAGGGCCTGCTGCAAGACAACGGACGAGACCTCGCCCAGCCACGCCCGTTCCGGGGTGTCCTTGGCCTGGGTGATGACCCGCTTGGAGAGGTCTCCGTCCGACAGGTACTTCTCGCCCGCCTCGCGTGCCTGCCGGTAGCTCCCCTGACGCCGCTCGGAAACCGCCAGGACCAGCCTTGAGGCCGGGTCCGTGGGTCAATGCCGCAGCAGGTGGGCGTGCGCGGCGCGGAGTCGGGCCAGCGCGGGATCAGCGCCGGGCCCGACCCGCCGGTCCAGCTCCGCCCAGGCCTCGGCCAGCGCGGTGGTGACGGCGGCGAGCTCGGCGGCGTGCAGCCGGGCGCTGCGCGTGTGCAGCTCCTCCAGGCGGCGGGCCCAGCCGGCGGTGACCTCGCGGACCCGGTCGGTGTCGGCCCGGGCCTGCGCGGCGGTGCGGGCGGCGGCCGCCGGCACGACCGCGGCCACCGGCCGGGAGTCGCCGTCGCGGGTGATCACGGTCACCGTGTCGGTCAGCTCGGCCAGGGCGACGAGTTGGGTGAGTCGGGTGCGGGCGTCGCGTAGCGGCACGGCGCGTGGGGTTTCGTTGTCGGCGGCGAAGGCGGGGGCAGCCATACCCGGCATGCTGCATCACCGGTACGACATTTCCCGATGGCATAGGGTCGGATCATGGGTGAGATGAGCTACCGGCGGTTGGGCAACTCCGGCCTGGTCGTGTCCGTGGTCGGGATCGGCTGTAACAACTTCGGCCGCAAGCTGGACGCCGACGGCACCCGCGCGGTCGTGGACGCCGCCCTCGATGCCGGCATCAACCTCTTCGACACCGCCGACATCTACGGCACCCCGCACGGCGCTTCGGAGGAACTGCTGGGCGCGGCGCTGAAGGGCCGCCGGGACGACGTGGTGGTGGCCACCAAGTTCGGCATGGACATGGAAGGCTTGAACGGGTCCGACTTCGGCGCCCGCGGCTCCCGGCGCTACCTGACCCGGGCGGTGGAGGCGTCGCTGCGCCGGCTGGACACCGATTACATCGACCTGTATCAGATCCACGAACCGGACCCGGCCACCCCCGCGGCCGAGACCCTGTCCGCCCTGGACGACCTGGTCCGCGCCGGCAAGGTCCGTTATCTCGGCAACTCCAACTTCGCCGGCTGGCAGGTCGCCGACGCGGCGTGGACCGCGCAGGTCAGGGGCCTGACACCGTACGTCAGCGCACAGAACCGGTACAGCCTGCTGAACCGCGACGTGGAGGCCGACCTGGTGCCGGCGTGCGAGCGCTTCGGGTTGGGCCTGCTGCCGTTCTTCCCGTTGGAGAGCGGCCTGTTGACCGGTAAGTACCGGCGGGGGCAGGCCGCTCCGGACGGGACGAGAATGTCCCAGCAGCGGTACGCGTCGTGGCTGGCGGCGGCGCCGTGGGACACCATCGGGGCGCTCGATGGCTACGCGCGCGAGCGGGGCGTGACGCTGCTGGACGTGGCGATCGGCGGGTTGGCCGCCCAGCCGGCGGTGACCAGCGTGATCGCCGGGGCCACCACCGCGGAGCAGGTGCGGGCGAACGCGGCGGCCGGCCGCTGGCAGCCGTCCGCCGAGGAGCTGGCCGTGTTACGGCAGGTGTTGACTCAGGCGTCGTAGGGTGTTTGCTCAGGCGTCGTAGGGTGCTGACTCAGGCGTCGTAGTCGACGACGAGGCGGTCGGTGACCGGGCTCGACTGGCAGGTCAGCACGTACCCGGCGGCGACCTCGTCCGGTTCCAGGGCATAGTTGCGGGCCATCGTCACCCGGCCCTCGACGAGCTTGGCGCGACACGTCGAGCAGACCCCACCCTTGCAGGCGTACGGCAGTTCGCCGCGTACCCGCAGTGCCGCGTCGAGCAGCCGCTCTCCCGGCGCGACCGTCACCGTCGACGCCCGGCCGTCCAGCACGATGGTCGCCTCGGCGCCCACCTGCGCGGTGCTGGGCAGCTGCCGGGGCGCGGCCGGCGGCTCGTCGGCGAAGAACAGCTCCCGGTGAACGGCCTGCGCCGGTACGCCCCGCTCGGCGAGGACCCGCTGGGCGTCGGTCACCATGCCGTACGGCCCGCAGAGGAACCACTCGTCGACGCCCTCGGCCGGTAGCAGCGTGTCGAGCAGCCGGCCCATCCGCTCGGCGTCGACGCGGCCGGAGAGCAGCGGCGCGACGCCCGCCTCCCGGGACAACACGTGCAGCACCCGCAACCGGGTGGGGTAGCGGTCCTTGAGATCGGCGAGTTCGTCGGCGAACATCACGTCGGCGGCGCGCCGGTTGCCGTACACCAGGGTGAAGGTGCTGGCCGGCTCGACGGCCAGGGCGGTCGCGACCAGGGCGAGCACCGGGGTGATCCCCGAGCCGGCGGCGACCGCGGCGTAGCGGCGGGCCCGGCCGGGGTCGAACGCGGTGGTGAAGGTGCCCATCGGGGGCAGCACGTCGACGGCGTCACCGGCCTTGAGGGCGCGCACCGCGAAGCTGGAGAAGGCCCCCCCGGGGACCTCTTTGACAGCCACCCGCAGTCGGCCGGTGGCGGCCAGCTCGGCCGGCGTGGAGCAGATCGAGTATGACCGCCGGACGTCGCCGGCACCGTCGGGGCGGCGCACCGTGAGGTGCTGCCCGGCCTGGAAAGCGAACGTGTCGCGCAGCTCGGGCGGCACGGTGAAGGTGATGGCGACGGCTTCTCCGGTGAGCCGCTCCAGCCCGGTGACCGGGAGGGGGTGGAACGTCGGCCGGCGCCGCACCGGCCTGGTGACGGTCACCGGGCTCATCGCGGCGCCCCGCCCACCCGGGCCGGGGGTCGCGGGGTAACCTGCCGACGGCGGGCGGCGGGCATCGTCAGAGGGCCTTGATCTGATCGAACGGCTCGGCGCAGGCCCGGCAGCGCCACAACGCCTTGCAGGCCGTCGAGCCGAACCGGCTCAGCATCTCGGTGTCCGGCGAACCACACCACGGGCAGCGGACCGTCAGCGTCAGCGGCGTCGGGCCGGGGGGGTGCCGCGCCGGACCGGGCGGGGCGATGCCGGCGGCCGCCAGCTTCGCCCGGCCGGACTCGCTGATCCAGTCGGTGCTCCAGGCCGCCCGTAGCTCCGTCACCACCTGCGCGTCGGGATGGCCCGCGGTGCGCAGCGCGGCCCGGATGTCCGCCCGGATCACGTCCATCGCGGGGCATCCGGTGTACGTCGGCGTGATGGTCACCGTGACCAGGCCGCTGTCCGGGTCCACCGCCACCGCCCGCAGGATGCCGAGCTCCTCGATCGTCAGCGCCTGGATCTCCGGGTCGACCACCGCGGCGACGGCGGCGCGCGCCGAGCTCACCATGACGCCCCCGGGTGCGCCCGGTGCACCACCTGCAACTCGCCGAGCAGGTACGACAGATGCTCGGTGTGCAGCCCTTCGCGACCACCACCGGGGGCCCAGCCGTCGGTCGGGCGGTGCAGGGTGGCCTGGGTCAGGACCGGCTCGACCAGTGCCAGCCACGCCGGCCGCAGCGCCGCCGGGCCGGGCGCCACCCCGGCCGCGGCCAGCCGCCCGGTCAGCGCGTCACCGACGAAAAGCTCATGGGTGTACGGCCACAGCCGGTCGACCGCCGCCTGCATCCGCCGATGCGACTCCTCGGTGCCGTCACCCAACCGCAGCGTCCACAGCGAGGCGTGATCGAGGTGGTACTCCGACTCCTTGCGGGTCTTCGCGGCGATGCCGGCCAACCGGTCGTCGGACGACTCCGCCAACCGGGCGTAGAGCAGCCCCTGGTGGGCCGACAGGAACAGCAGCCGGCCGATGGTGCAGGCGAAGTCCCCGTCGGGCAGCTCGACCAGCAGGCAGTTACGGAACTGCCGGTCGTCGCGCAGGTAGGCCAGGTCGTCCTCGTCGCGGCCGGCACCTTCCAGTTCACCGGCGTACGACAGGAACTGCCGGGCGGCGCCGAGCTGGTCGAGGGCTATGTTGGCCAGCGCCACGTCCTCTTCCAGCTCGGGGGCCGACGCGCACCACTGCGCCAGGCGCTGCGCGGTGACCAGCGCGTCGTCGCCCAGCCGCAGCAGGTACTCGACGAGGTCATTCACAAATGGGCCACCCCGTCAGGGACGTCGTAGAAGGTGGGATGCCGGTACGCCTTGTCGGCCGCCGGATCGAAGAAGGCTTCCTTCTGGTCCGGGCTCGACGCGGTGATCGCAGCCGCCGGCACCACCCAGATCGACACGCCTTCCTGACGCCGAGTGTAGACGTCGCGGGCGTTGCGTAACGCCAACTCGGCGTCGGCTGCGTGCAGGCTGCCGACGTGGCTGTGCGCCAGTCCGCGGCGGGGGCGGACGAAGACCTCCCACAACGGCTCGCTCATCGCGGTGCCGTCCTGCGGCGTGGATTCGCGGTCCGTTCCGCGCCGCGCCGGGTGCGCCCGTTCATGCCGCCGTCGCCGGGGCGCTCCCGTGGCGGGCGGCCGCCTTGGCGGCATACGCCGCGGCCGCCTCGCGTACCCAGGTGCCGTCGCGGTGGACGCGGCGCCGGTGCTCGATGCGCTCCCGGTTGCACGGGCCGTCGCCGGAGATCACCCGCAGCAGTTCGGCGTAATCCGGCTCGGTGAAGTCGTACGCGCCGCGGTCAGCGTTCCACCGCAGGTCCGGGTCGGGGATGGTCAGGCCCAGCGCCTCGGCCTGCCCGACGCACATGTCGACGAAGCGTTGGCGCAACTCGTCGTTGGAGAACCGTTTGATCTTCCAGGCCATCGAGCGGGCCGAGTGGGTGGAGTCGGCGTCCGGCGGGCCGAACATCGCCAGCGACGGCTGCCACCAGCGGTTGAGCGCGTCCTGTGCCATGGCGTGTTGACCGGGGGTGCCGTGGGCCAGGGTGTGCATGATCTCGTAACCCTGCCGCTGGTGGAACGACTCCTCCTTGCAGACTCTGATCATCGCCCGGGCGTACGGGCCGTATGAGCAGCGGCACAGCGGGACCTGGTTGACGATCGCCGCGCCGTCGACCAGCCAGCCGATCGCGCCGACGTCGGCCCAGCTCAGCGTGGGGTAGTTGAAGATGGAGCTGTACTTCTGCCGGCCGCTCAACAGCTGCTCGACCAGGTGGTCGCGGCTGACGCCGAGGGTTTCGGCGGCGGCGTAGAGATAAAGCCCGTGCCCCGCCTCGTCCTGCACCTTGGCCAGCAGCACCGCCTTGCGCCGCAATGACGGCGCCCGGGTGATCCAGTTCCCCTCGGGCTGCATGCCGATGATCTCGGAGTGGGCGTGCTGGGCGATCTGGCGGATCAGGGTCTTGCGGTAGCCCTCAGGCATCCAGTCGCGCGGCTCGACCCGGCCGTCGGAGGCGATGAGTTGCTGGAATCCTGCCTCCAGGTCGGACTGCCGCG
>DASVVF010000789.1:0-2468 GCA_036386695.1 Catenuloplanes sp.
CTTCGACGAGTTGGGTGGCCGTCCGACGGGGTTGGCGCTGGAATGCGTCAACGGCATCGCGCAGGCGCGCGGCCTGGGTTCCTCGTCAGCCGCCATCGTCGCCGGGGTGCAACTGGCCCGGGCGCTGGTGACCGACGGCGCCAGCCGGCTGGACGAGGCCGGCGCGCTCAGGGTCGCCGCGACCATCGAGGGTCACCCCGACAACGTGGCGCCCTGCCTGCTGGGCGGGTTCACCATCGCCTGGACCGAACAGCACCGACCGGAGCGGGGTGGGCCGGAGCGGGGCGGGCCGGTTCCGGGTGGTGCGCGGGCGGTGCGGTTGACGCCGCACGCCGCCGTACAGCCGACGGTTTTCGTACCTGAGGAGCGCGGCCTGACCGCGGTGGCCCGGGCGGCGCTGCCGGCCACCGTGCCGCACGCGGACGCCGCGTTGAACGCCGGGCGAGCCGCCCTGCTGGTGCACGCGCTCACCGTTGATCCCACCCTGCTGCTGTCGGCGACCGAGGACCGGTTGCACCAGAGCTACCGGGCGGCCGGCATGCCCGCAACGGCGGCCCTGGTGGCGGCGTTGCGCGCCGCCGGGGTGGCGGCGGTGGTCAGCGGAGCGGGGCCCACCGTGCTGGCGCTGACGCCGGTGCCGGAGGATTTCGACCCGGGAATGGGATGGCGCGCCGGAATGTTGCCGGTAGATGCGAGCGGTGCCCTTGTCGAAGGGGGTAGACTGGGACACGCCGAGCGGGACCCTGTTGCTGCAGGTCGGAAGAGTTGATTACGCTCTAGACCTAGCACAGCCGCGAAGCAAGCGATCTTTGCGGGGCGGCGAACCCCGAAAGCTTTCGGCGGTCAGCCCGTCCCAATTCTGCCAAGGCCAACGCCGCGTCGCAGTCTCCACTGATCGAACGCAGACGGCGAGACCTGCCCATCGATGTTGTTGGGTCGGGACACCGCCGGGCTGCTGTGCTACAGACTCCCGCGACGTGACGAGCGAGGCGGGATCCGAGGCCGCCCGGCCCCACCTCTGATTTCCGGGCAGCCCCGGCCTTATCGAGGGAAGGAATCCATTGAGCGACACCACCGACGTGACGTCGGATGTCACCAACGTCGCTGACGGCGCCTCCACCGCTGGTACCCCGCGTCGCCGGCGGAGTGGCACCGGCCTGTCCGCGATGCTCCTCCCGGAGCTGCAGAGTCTCGCGGCGTCGCTCGGCATCTCCGGTACGGCCCGGATGCGTAAGGGCGAACTGATCACCGCGATCTCCGAGCGGCAGGGCGCTGGCTCCGCCACCGCCACGCCGCGCCCACGGGCTGAGGTCGCCGCGGCGGCCGCGCCGGTCCGCGAGGAGGTCAAGGTAGAGGTACGGGAGGGCACGGAACGGGTTGACGGCGAACGTCGTGGCGGCGACGTTGTCCAGCCGGCCCTCCTGCCGGCGACCGAGGAACGTCCGACCCGCAGCGCCAGCCGGAAATCCGCTCCGCCGGAGCCGCGCAACGACACCGAGGAACGGCCCGAACGCAACGGCCGTGAGCGGCCGGAGCGGGCCGAACGGACCGAGCGGCCGGAACGCGCCGAACGGGCGGACCGCACCGAGCGGCCGGAACGCGCGGAGCGGGCCGAGCGCCCGGAACGTACGGAGCGGGTCGAGCGGCCGGAACGTGCCGAGCGGGCTGAGCGGCCGGAACGTGCCGAGCGGGCCGAGCGCCCGGAACGTACCGAGCGCGCCGAGCGGCCGGAACGTGCCGAGCGGCCGGAACGCGCGGAGCGGGCCGAGCGCAACGAGCGGCCCGAGCGGGCCGAACGGCCGGAGCGCAACGACCGGGGCGAGCGTCCCGACCGGGGCGAGCGCAACGACCGCGGGGAGCGGGCCGAGCGTCCGGACCGCGGCGAGCGCAACGACCGTGGCGACCGCGGCCCCCGGGTCGAACGGGACCAGGAGATCGACGACGACGTGGACGGCAGCGGGCGGCGTAGTCGTCGCAGCCGGTTCCGGGATCGCCGGCGGGGCCGTGGTGAGCGCGACGGCGCGGAGGCCACCACCACCGGTGGCGCTCCGGCGCGTGAGCCGCAGGTGGCCGAGGACGACGTCCTCGTCCCGGTTGCCGGCATCCTCGACGTGCTGGACAACTACGCCTTTGTCCGCACCACCGGGTACCTGTCCGGACCCAACGATGTCTACGTCTCCATGTCGCAGGTCAAGAAGTACGGCCTGCGCCGCGGCGACGCGGTCACCGGCGCGGTGCGGTCGGTACGTGACGGCGAGGCCCGCCGCGACAAGTACAACCCGCTGATCCGGCTCGACACGATCAACGGGATGGACCCCGAAGAGGCCCGCCGGCGGCCGGAGTTCTACAAGCTGACGCCGCTGTACCCGC
Organism: Catenuloplanes sp.; assembly: GCA_036386695.1. Classification (GTDB taxonomy): domain Bacteria; phylum Actinomycetota; class Actinomycetes; order Mycobacteriales; family Micromonosporaceae; genus DASVVF01. The sequence goes on from DASVVF010000789.1 coordinate 2,371, forward strand.
AGGACCGGCTGCGGTTGGAGACCGAGCCGCACATCCTCACCACCCGGGTCATCGACCTGGTGATGCCCCTGGGTAAGGGGCAGCGGGCGCTGATCGTG
>DASVVF010000790.1:0-4891 GCA_036386695.1 Catenuloplanes sp.
CGTGAGCGGCTGGTCCCGCACGCTGGCCGTGACGCTCGCCGGCCAGCCGGCGTGTTCCGTCGCCGGGTGTGGCTCCGGGCGGATGCCGGCGGGTTTGGCAGACGCCTCGGATCTGCCAGGGCGCTGAAATTGTCTGCCACCAGAGATGACCCCATTGCCCCGGGCGGGGCGTGCCGGGCGAGCGGCGACGGTCGGGCACACCGGCCGTGACCTGCACTGTCAGATCCGTCCGCGGGGGTGTCAGAGCGGTGTCAGATCGCCAAGTGTTCGCCGGGTCTGCCAAACCGCGATTGGTGGGTGCGGGACCACGCGAGACCGGCCACATGCCGGCGGCGTGGTCCCGCCCGCCGCCGGGTGTGCAGGGGCCGTTGATCCGCGTGCCTCTCGGGTGCCGCGCCACTTGATGCGCTGACACCACATCGATCACCGCTATCACCCACAAGGGAGGACGTGCTCCCCCCGCACAGGGTGCACGCGACATCGAACCCCTCCGCCCGGCGGCGGCCCCCTTGACCGCTTCGGCTATCGCCCCGCCCGCCCCGCCGTGGGCCCGCGCGGGGCGGGAGGTGAACACCACCATGTCCCGCACTCGTCTACGTGCCCGCATCCACCACCTGTCCACCCACTTCGCAACCCGGACTGCCGCCGTCCCGCGCCGTACCACCACCGCGCCCGGGTCCGACCGTGACGGCAATGGCCGCCGCGGCTGGCGGCGTGCCGGTACCGCCGCCGCGCACGTCGCCACCGTGCTGTTGCTGGTGTCGGTGCCGACGGCGGCGTTTGCCGACCCCGGCACCGACCTCTACCTGGCGGCGAACTCGCTGCCCGTCGTCATCACGAACCTGCAGACGTGGATCATGGGGATCCTCGCCGCGGTCGCGACCCTGTTCCTCGTTCTCGCCGGGGTGTACTGGGCCACCGCCGGTGGTGACCCGGCCCAGGTCGACAAGGCCAAAGGCGCACTGAAGAACGCCCTGGTCGGCTACGGCCTTGCCGTCCTCGCGCCGATCCTGTTGCAGGTCGTCAGAGGCATCGTCGGGGCTCCCTAATGGGGTTCGTCCTCGACGCCATCATGGGTTGGGTCATCGACGCCCTGCTTGCCTGTTTGGACGCGGTGTTCGGGGTGATCACCGGAGCGTTGCTGATCACCCCGGACGCCACCGCGCTGCCGCAGGTGCAGGCGTTGACCGGCCGGTCGGTCTGGATCGTCGACACGGTCTTCGTCCTCGTGTTCGTCGCCGCCGGTGTCCTGACCATGGTCGCCGGGGGCGACGAACGCGCCCGCTACACCGCCAAGGACCTTGCTCCGCGCTGCGTGGTCGGGTTCATCGCCGCGCACTTCTCCCAGCTGTTCTGCTCACAACTGATCCAACTGGCCAACGCCCTGACCCGGGCGGTCACCGCCGACGACATCAACGATCAAGGCGCGGTCACGGCGATGCAGTCGCACATCCGTGCCGGGCAGGACGAGCTCGCCGGCCTGCTGTTCGCCGTCATCCTCGTGCTCATCATCGTCCTGGTCGCCACCACCGCCTTCTCCATGATCAGCCGGTTCGTGCTCGTGCTCGTGCTGACCGCGATCGCCCCGCTTGCGCTGGCGTGTCACGCGTTGCCGCAGACCGAAGCGGCGGCCCGACTGTGGTGGCGCTCGTACGCCGGCGCCCTGGCGGTGCCGGTCGCGCAGGGCTTCTTCCTCTACGCCGGGCAGTGGATGCTGCTCGACCCCAACAGCCTGCTACCCACCCTCGGCCTACCCGTGGAACCGGGAGGAGTGATCAACATGCTCGTCGTCGTCGTCCTGCTCTGGTACACCGTCAAGATCCCCGGCCTGATGGCCCGCTGGGCCGCCTCCGGCGGCAGGCAAAACAACATCCTCGGCATGATCATGCGCGTCGTCGTGGTGCAGCAAATCGGCCGTTCCCTGCGCATCCCCGGTTTGGGGCGAGGGCGGTGAGCGGGATGGATCAGCGCCGCGAAGACTCCTCGCGCACGAAAATGCCGGCTGACGTCGACGCCCCGGACAAGGTGTTGTACGGGCTGACGTTCCGGCAGCTGGCGATCCTCGCCGTCGCCGGGGCCGTGCTCTACGCCGCCTGGAACGCCCTGCACACGGTGGTGCCGGTGCCGGTGCTGCTCGGCGGCGCGGTCGTGATCGGCGGGGTGGTGTTCGGCCTGGCGGTGGCCCGCCGCGACGGGCAACCGATGGACCTGTGGCTGCTCGCCGCGGTGCGGCACAGTCGCGCGCCGAAGGCCTTGACCACCACCGATGCGACCTCCCGTACCCCGGATTGGGTGCAGCCGGGCAAGCAACCCCGGGTGGCGCTGCCGGCACCGTTGAGGTTGCCCGCCGACGCGATCGGCGACGACGGGCAGATCAGCCTGTCCGGTGCGACCGCGGCGATGGTCGCGGCGACCACCGTGAATCTGGGCCTGCGCACCGGCGATGAGCAGGCCGCGCTGCTCGACACGTTCGGGCGGTGGCTGAACTCGCTGTCCACCCGCACGCAGGTGCTGGTGTCGGCGCAGCCGGTCGACCTGTCCAGCCACGCCACCGCGCTGGCCGACGCCGCACCGACCCTGCCGCACCCGGCGCTACGCGACGCGTGTGCGGATCACGCCGCGTTCCTCGCCGACCTGGCCGAGCATCGGGACCCGTTGCGGCGGCAGGTCCTGATCGTCTCCCGCACCAACGCCGGTGAACGCGGGCACAGTGCCCGACGCCGCGCCGACGACACCGTGCGGTCGCTGTCCGGCCTCGGCGTCACCACCCGCGCCCTGGACGGACACGCCGCCACCGCCGCGATCGCCGCCGCGGCCGACCCCTACCGCCCGCCGCGCCCCGGGGGCCTGGCCGCCCCCAACACCACCATCACCGGGCCTGCAGCCGGGAGCCCGAACCGACGGAAGCGATCGTCATGAGGAATTTCTTGCGTGGCCCGACGGCCCGAGCCAAGGCCGACGCTACGGCGCTGTCGCCCACCGCAGGTGTGGTGGCGCCGGGATCGGTGGAGGTGACACCGCGGTTCCTGCGGGTCGGCGACGGGTACGCCGCCACGCTCGTGGTCACCGGCTACCCCGCCGAAGTGGGGCCGGCGTGGCTGGAGCCGTTGCTGTCCTGGCCTGGGCGCCTGGACCTGGCCCTGCACATTGAGCCGCTGCCGGCGCCGATCGCTGCGACGCGGCTGCGTAACCAGCGCGCGAAGCTGGAGTCGTCGCGGCGCGGCGACGCGGAGAAGGGCAAGCTCGGCGACCCGTACGTGGAGGCCGCCGCCGACGACGCCGCCGACCTGGCCCAGCGCCTGGCCCGCGGGGCGGCGAAGCTGTTCCGGGTCGGGTTGTACCTGACGGTGCACGCCCGTTCCGAGCCGGAGCTGCTGGAGGCCTGCGCGCAGGTGAAGGCCGCCGCGGCGTCAACGTTGTTGGAGGTGCAGCCGGCGACGTGGCGGCACCTGGCCGGGTGGACCACCACGCTGCCGCTGTGCACGGACTCGCTGCAGATGTTGCGGACCATGGACACCCAGGCCCTCGCCGCGGCGTTCCCCCTGGCGTCGGCGGACCTGCCGGCGCCGTTGCCCGGCGACGACGCCCCCACCGGTGGGGTGCTGTACGGGGTGAACCCGGCCAGCAACGGCATCGTCTGGTGGGACCGGTGGGCGCAGGAGAACTACAACTCCGTCGTCCTGGCCCGCTCCGGCGCCGGGAAGTCGTACTTCGTGAAGCTGGAGATCCTGCGCAACCTCTACCAGGGCGTGCAGGCCGCGGTCGTCGACCCGGAGGACGAGTACCTGCGCCTGGCCGACGCCGTCGGCGGCACCATCGTGCGCCTGGGCACCGCCGGGGTGAAGGTCAACCCGTTCGACCTACCGGTCGGCGACACCCGCCCCGACGCGCTGACCCGCCGAGGGCTGTTCCTGCACACCCTCGTCGCGGTCCTCATCGGTCAGCAACCACCACCGGCCGAACGTGCCGCGTTGGACCGGTCGATCCTGGCCGTGTACCGCCAGGCCGGCATCACCGCCGATCCGGGCACCCACCGGCGGGACGCGCCGCTGCTGCGTGACCTGACCGCGCTGCTCGACGCGGACAGCGACCCGGCGGCGCGGCAGCTCGCCGCCCGCCTCGCCCCGTGGGTCCACGGGTCGTTCTCCGACCTGTTCGACGCCCCCACCACCCACCGACCCGAAGGCCACCTGGTCGTCTGGTCACTGCGGCACCTACCCGACGAACTCCGCACCGTCGGCACCCTGCTCGCCCTGGACCACATCTGGCGCGAGGTCGACCTGCCCACCCAGTACCGCACCGGCGCCCACCCGCACGCCCGCCGCCTCGTCGTGGTGGACGAGGCGTGGCTGCTGATGCGCGACGGCGAAGGCGCGAAGTTCCTGTTCAAAATGTCCAAGGCCGGGCGCAAGCGCAACGCCGGGCTGACCGTGGTCACCCAGGACGCCGCCGACGTGCTCGGCACCGACCTCGGCCAGGCCGTCGTGTCCAACGCCGCCACCCAGGTGCTGCTCAAGCAGGCACCGCAGGCCATCGACGCCGTCGGCGACGCGTTCGGCCTCACCGCCGGCGAACGCCGCCTGCTCCTCGCCGCACGCCGGGGCACCGGGCTGCTGATCTCCGGGACCAACCGGACCGGCTTCGAGTCGATCAGCTCGGATACCGAACACGCCCTCGCCACAACCAATCCGGCCGACCTGTACGACTCCGAGGAAGAGACCGACCCGTGACAGCCATCTTCATACCCCTCGCATCGCCGACACCGGCGCCCGGCCCCACAGGGCCGGGCGCCGCTGTCGTTCCCGACCCGATCCCACCTCCCGCTGGGCTCGCCCGGTGGGCGGAACACGCCGCCGTGTGGGCCATCGGCCGGCCGTGGCTGCTCGCCGTG
>DASVVF010000791.1:0-3068 GCA_036386695.1 Catenuloplanes sp.
CCGGTGAGCAACACGGTGGTGCCGTTCACGCTGCCCGGGCGACCGGAGTCGGTGGACGCGGCCACGCTCGGAAACCAGCGCGGCGCGATCACGGTGCGCTGGGCGGCCGCCGTCGACAATGGCCGCCCGGTGACGAAGTACGTGGTCAAGGCCGGTGAGCGCTCGGTCGAGGTGGCCGACACCGCTGCCACGCTGACCGGCCTGCCGGACGGCGCCAACGTGCCGGTGACCGTACACGCGGTCAACGAGGCCGGCGACGGCCCGCCGGGCACCGCGACCGCCCGCACCGTGGCCCCGCCCAAGGTGACCGTCACGAACGGCACCGCCGACTACGACTCGGCGACGGTCCGGTTCACCGTCGACGCCGGCGGCGGGCAGGCGACGTGCTCGATGTCCACGGCGGGCCGACCAGCCGTCAGCGGCAACTGTTCCAGCCTCACGGTCGACGGGTTGAAACCGAACACCCCCTACACGTTCACCGTGACGGCGACCAACGCCGCGGGCAGCGGCACCGCCCAGAAGGTTCAGGACACCGCGGTGCTGACCGGCGTGGCGACCTGCCGCAACGGCCAGAACGGCGACACCCGGACCTACTGCGACAAGGACCGCCCCAACGAGCGCAACGGCAACGAGATCTTCCGGAACGCCCGGCAGGAGAACGACGAGCAGGTCGGCTGGGTGGAAGACCGGACGACGCTGAAGGCCTACTGCAAGAAGAAGGGCGACAAGGTCGTCGATTCGTACATCTACAACAGTCAGAAGAAGAGCGACTGGTGGGTGCAGGTCGACTACAGCGGCCGCAACTACATCCCGTGGGCCTGGCTCAACCTGCAGAACGGTGACAACCTGAACGCGCTGCCCAACTGCTGACGAGGAGTACGACGCACCGTGAACCCGCAGGAGCCGCTCGACCCGCAGCATGTCCAGGGCTTCGCCGCGCTGGCCGGCCGGCTGGCCGACTCGATCTCCACGGTGGTGCTGGGTAAGCCGCAGGTGGTCCGGTTGGCGTTGACGGCTCTGTTCGCGCAGGGGCATGTGCTGCTGGAGGACGTGCCGGGGGTGGGCAAGACCACCCTGGCGCGGGCCATCGCCGCGTCGGTGCAGGGCCTGTGGCGGCGTATCCAGTTCACCCCGGACCTGCTGCCCGCCGACGTGTCCGGGGTGACGATCTTCAATCAGGCGACCCGTGGGTTCGAGTTCCATCCCGGGCCGGTGTTCGCGAACATCGTCATCGCCGACGAGATCAACCGGGCGTCGCCGAAGACCCAGTCGGCGCTGTTGGAGGTGATGGAGGAGCGGCGGGTGACCGTGGACGGGGTGGGCCACCCGGTGCCCCGGCCGTTCCTGGTGGTCGCCACCCAGAACCCGGTGGAGATGGACGGCACCTACCGGCTGCCGGAGGCCCAGCTGGACCGGTTCCTGGTCAAGCTGTCCGTGGGCTACCCGGACGAGGAGGTGGAGATCGAGGTGCTGCGCGGGGCGAACCTGCGCTCCCCCGAGGCGCTGCAACCGGTCACCGACACGGCGACCATCGGGGAGATGGTCCGGATAGCGCAGCGGGTGCACGTCGCCGACCCGCTGTACGCGTACGCGGTGCGGTTGGCCACGGCGACCCGCACCCACCCGCAGGTGCGGGTCGGGGTCAGCCCGCGCGGGGTGATCGCCCTGACCCGGGCGGCGTGCGCGTACGCCCTGGTGGACGGGCGTGGTTTTGTGTTGCCGGAGGATCTGAAGGCGCTGATCGAGCCGGTGTTCGCGCACCGGATCCTGCTGTCCCCCGATGCGCAGCTGCGCGGCGTGACGGCCGGTGAGGTCCTCGACGACGCGTTGCGCTCGGTGCCGGTGCCGTTGCCGCACGGCCAGCTCAGCCCGGTCGGGGCGTGAACGGCACCCCTCGGGCGGTCGACGGGCACCGCGGGCGGCTGGTCATGTCCGGTGGGTTGACCGTCACCGCCCGGGGTTGGGGTCTGCTGGCCGGCGCGGTTGCCCTGTTGGTGGCCGGGTTCCGGTTCGGCTATCCCGAGCTGGCGCTGCTGGGCACGGCCGGTGCCGGTGCCCTCGTCGCGGCGGTGGGGTACGCGGCGTGGCAGCCGCAGCTGCGGGTGTCGCGGGTGGCGGACCCGGACCGGGTGCCGCGCGGCGAGCCGGCGACGATGACGTTGACGGTGCGCAACGCCGCGCGGCTGCGGGCCGCGACCCTGGTGGCCACCGACCGGTGCGGCGCCGTGCCGGTGCCGGTGCCGCTGCTGCGGTTGCGTCCCGGCCAGGACACCACGGTGAGTTACCCGGTGCCGACGTCGCGGCGCGGGGTGGTGCCGATCGGGCCGCTGCGGGTGGACCGGCGTGACGTGCTGGGTCTGGTCTCGGCGGCGCGCGGGCACGGCGACCCGAGCACGGTGTGGGTGCACCCACGGATCCACCCGCTGACGGCGGTGCCGGCCGGCATCGCCCGCAGCCTCGACGGGCGGATCGACACGGTGCCGCACGGCACGATCACGTTCGACACGCTGCGCGAGTACGTCGTCGGTGACGAGTTGCGCCGGGTGCACTGGCGCACCAGCGCGCGGGTCGGCGAGCTGATGGTGCGTGAGCACCTGGATACCAGCCTGCCGCGCATCGTCGTCGTCCTGGATGACCGGGCCGGCGCCCACCCGGGTGCGCGCGGCGGCTTCGCGGAAAGTTTCGAGTCGGCGTGCGAGGCCGCGGCGTCGGTGGTGGCCGCGGCGGTACGCGAGGACGTCCCGGTGACGTTGCACCTGGTCACCGCCGCCGGGCAGCAGCCCGCGCAGCGTCGCGCCGGTCCGGGCGGACCAGGCGGGCGAGGCGGGCCAGGCGGGCCCGGCGGACCCGGCGGTGGGTATCTGGATGTGCTGACCGAGGCCGTCCTGCGGGCCACGGCGCGGGGGGCCGCCGACCCGTTGGGGGCCACGACGCGGCTGCTGCGTCAGCGGCGCCTCGGCGACACCCTGGTTTTCCTGACCGGGCCGGGGGCCCGCGACGAGTTGGCCGGCCTCGGGGGGTTACGCGGGGCGTACCCGGTGGTCCTGGTGGGGGTGTTCGACGCCGCC
>DASVVF010000792.1:0-7556 GCA_036386695.1 Catenuloplanes sp.
CGCCCGAAGCCCAGCTGGGACCACCGCACGCTGACCACGCCCATCCCGATGCGGGCCAGATTGCGCACCGCGTGCACCGCCACCTGCGGGTCGTTCGCGCACGCCTGCACGCACAGGTCGCCCCCGGACAGCGCGGCCTCCAGGGCGTCGCCGGGGAACCGGGGCAGGTCCGCCAGGGCGGCGGGGCGCCGCTCGGCCAGGCCGAAGCGGTCCCGGCCGTCCGCGGTACGGAACAACGACGGCCCGAACCCCACGGTGAGGGTCAGTCCGGACGGTGGCAGGTCGAGCGCCTCCCCGGTGTCGTCCGGTGGCGCCTCCGGGATGCCGCCGACCGCCCCGGTCACCCCGGCGTCCTGCCCGGCGGTCAGCCGGGCCGCCGCGGCGGTCCACTCCTTCAGCAGCTCGACCAGCCGCGCCCGGTCCTTGGTGATGACGTCGAAGGCGACGAAGTGCAGCCGGTCCTGGGCCGGGGTGACGATGCCGGCCTGGTGGGCGCCGTGGAAGGGCACCGCGCCGGCGGCCGGGTCCGGCGCCGCCCCGGACTCGGCGGCGCCGCGTACCAACGCCCCGGCGCCGGCGGCCGCGCCCGCCACGGTGGCCACGCCGGCCCCGGCGAGCGTCATCGCCCGCCGGCGGGACAGCTTCTTCTGCGTCATGGCGCCCTTCCGCTGGTGGCCCGACCGCTACTTTGCGACGACGGCCGCGACCTTGCTGATCGGCTCGGCGAGCGCGTTGATGAGGTCGGACAGCTCCTTGAGCTGGTCCTTGGAGAGTTCGGTGTGCAGCTTCCAGCCGTCGCCGACCCGGTAGCGGCCCAGCGCGGCCTCGACGTTGGCGAACTCGCGGTCCAGCGTGGCGACCAGGTCGGGGGCCCGCTGCTCCAGGGCCGGACGCAGCGCCGCGATGGCCGCCTTGGATCCTTCGAGGTTGGCGTTGAAGTCCCACAGGTCGGTGTGCGAGTACCGGTCCTCCTCACCGGTGATCTTGCCGGTGGCGACCTCGTCGAGCAGTTCCTTGGCGCCGTTGGCCAGGTTGAGCGGGGAGAGCTTCTCCTCGTTGGCCTTGGCGACGATCTCCTTGACGTCGGTCAGCAGCTGGTCGGCGACCGGGCCCGACCTGCTGACGTCACCGCCGACCCAGAGGTCCTTCTCCAGCTTGTGGAAGCCGGTGAAAGCCATCCCCTCCTCGATGACCTCCTCGCGGCCATCGATCTTCGGGTCCAGGTCGCCGAAGATCTCCGCCACCGGCTCGATGCGCTCCCAATAGGTCCGGGCGACCGGGAACAGCGCCTTCGCCCGGGCCACGTCGCCGGCCTTGACCGCGGTGACGAACTCCTGGGTCTTGTCCAGCAACGCCGCGGTCTGGCTGCGGACATAGCGCTGGTAGCTGGCGGTCGCCCCGGCCAGCGCCGCGTCGGCCGTCAACGGCGCGGACGACCCGCTGACCTTCAGCGCCCCGCGTAGTCCCCGGCCGCTCATGCCGGGCTTGCAGGCCGTTTCGTAGCTGCCGGAGGGCAGCTCGACGCGCAGTTCCCGGGTCGACCCGGGGGCGATGTTCGCGACCTCGCCCAGCACCCGGTCGCCGGCGGCGTAGACGTAGAACTCGGTCACCTTGGCGCCGGAGTTGGTGACGGCGAAGGTGGCTGTTCCCGCGGCCAGTTCGGTGCGCGCGACCTGGCAGGCGGTGTCGCTCGCCTGGACCGCGACCGGGCCACCGGCCGCGGCGGTCGGCCGGCTGCCGCCGTCATCGCCGCACGCGCCGAGGGTGCCGGCGGCCAGGACACCGGCGGCGGCGAGCGGGAGCAGACGGGGGGTACGCATCACAGCGGTTTCTCCTAGCGGTCGTGCGTTCCGCGGCGCGGACGCTCGCTCCGGTCACCTCGGTATGGTTACCCTAACTAAGGGCATCCATACCTTAGCGGGCAGGCGGGCGGGGGCGTCAAGCCGGGCCGGACGATGCCGCGCGGGTTCCGGCGGCGCTGCCGGGATCGACCGGAGTCTGCGAGGATCACGGCGATGAGAGCATTCGTACCGTGGCTGACCGTGCTCGCGATCGTGCTGGTGCTCAGCGCGTTGCGGCTGCGACCGCTGGCGCTGGCCGTGTCAGTGGCCTGGCTGGCCTACTGCGTGTGGACCTGGGTGCGCCCGGGCCGGCGGCGCTGACCCGCACAGCACGACGGCCCCCTCCGGGCGGAGGGGGCCGTCGTGGGTGGTACGTCAGTAGCGGTAGTGATCAGACTTGAACGGGCCCTCGACCGACACACCGAGGTAGCCGGCCTGCTCCTTGGTCAACGTGGTCAGCTTGATGCCGAGCGCGTCGAGGTGCAGGCGGGCGACCTTCTCGTCGAGGTACTTCGACAGCGTGTACACCCCGACGGGGTACTCGTCGGTCTTGGTGAACAACTCGATCTGGGCGATCACCTGGTTGGCGAAGCTGTTGCTCATCACGAACGACGGGTGTCCGGTCGCGTTGCCGAGGTTGAGCAGCCGCCCCTCGGACAGCACGATGATCGAATGACCGTCGTCGAACCGCCACTCGTCGACCTGCGGCTTGATGTTGATCCGGGTGACGTCGGACCGCTTCGCCAGGCCGGCCATGTCGATCTCGTTGTCGAAGTGGCCGATGTTGCCGATGATGGCCTGGTGCTTCATCCGGGCCATGTGCTCGTTGGTGATCACGTCATAGCAACCGGTCGCCGTGATGAAGATGTCGGCGGTCTCGACGACCTCGTCGATCGTGGTGACCTGGTAGCCGTCCATCGCGGCCTGCAGGGCGCAGATCGGGTCGACCTCGGTGACGATGACCCGGGCGCCCTGGCCGCGCAGCGACTCGGCGCAGCCCTTGCCGACGTCGCCGTAGCCGAAGACCACGGCCACCTTGCCGCCGATGAGCACGTCGGTGGCCCGGTTGATGCCGTCGATCAGCGAGTGCCGGCAGCCGTACTTGTTGTCGAACTTGCTCTTGGTGACCGAATCGTTGACGTTGATCGCCGGGAAGAGCAGCGTGCCGTTCTGCTGCATCTCGTAGAGCCGGTGCACGCCGGTGGTGGTTTCCTCGGTGACGCCCTTGATGCCGGCCGCGACGCGGGTCCAGCGCCGCTCGTCCTCGGCCAGCGACCGGGCCAGCACCCCCAGGATGACCTGGTACTCCTCGGAGTCGGCGCTGGTCGGCTTCGGCACCGCGCCGGCGCCCTCGAACTCCGCGCCCTTGTGGACCAGCAGCGTGGCGTCCCCGCCGTCGTCGAGGATCATGTTGGGGCCCTCACCGTCGGGCCACAGCAGCACCTGCTCGGTGCACCACCAGTACTCCTCCAGGCTCTCGCCCTTCCAGGCGTACACCGGCACACCGGCGGGGGCCTCGGGCGTCCCCTCCGGCCCCACGGCGATCGCCGCGGCGGCGTGATCCTGGGTGGAGAAGATGTTGCAGGACGCCCACCGCACCTCGGCGCCGAGCGCCACCAGCGTCTCGATCAGCACGGCGGTCTGGATGGTCATGTGCAGCGAGCCGGTGATGCGGGCACCCCGCAGCGGCTGCTCCTGGGCGTACTCCCGCCGGATCGACATCAGGCCGGGCATCTCGTGCTCGGCGAGCTGGATCTCCTTACGGCCGAAGGCCGCCAGCGAGAGGTCGGCAACCTTGAAATCGCCCTCGGCTACAGTGCGCGGGCGTGCCCCGGTCGACGCGTTGGTGTGCGCCGGAAGGGTACTGGTCATAAAAGCTCCTGCTCGTACGTCTTCAGCTGTGCGACCCCCAAACCTTACGCGCTGCCCGGAGAACCGCCGGCGGCGGCGGGGTCCGGGGGTGACGAACCGGCCGGGCGAACGGGGGCACAGCGCACGGGGCGGCGGGTCCGAAGACCCGCCGCCCCGCACATCCCCCCGGTTAGGCTTTCCCGCGCGTCAGCAACTTCATTGCGTTAACGCTGCGTATCTAAAGAATCACACTCTGCGACCGACATGTCAAGCTAAAACCGAAACTTCCCGATTTGTCGCTAGGCCGGCGCCCACGGTCGCGACGTACGCTTCCCCGCTGCCGGACAACACCAACGGCCCGCCGGCCGCCGCCGCGAAGGCCGCCTGACCCGCCGGCAACCGCACCGTCGCGGCGCCGTCGTCGACGGCCACCGACCCCGTCCGACACAGCACCACCCGCGGACCACCCGCCGCGAGGGTGACCCGATTCACCCCGGCGTCGGTCGCCCCGGCGTCGAGCGTCACCCCGGCGGCGGTCGCCCCGGCGTCGAGCGTCACCCGGTACAGGGCGAACTCCCGCACCGGGGTGGACCAGGTGACCACCCCGGCGGCCACCGGCCGGGGCCGCACCACCGGATCGTCCAGAACCTCGAACCGCAGCACCCGCAACAGCTCGTCGACGTCGACCCGCTTGGGCGTCAACCCGCCCCGCAACACGTTGTCGCTGGCCGCCATGATCTCCACACCGGCGCCGAACAGATACGCGTGCAGGTTGCCGGCCGGCATCCAGATCGCCTCGCCCGGCTGCAGCCGCACCAGGTTGAGCAGCAGCGCCACCAGCACCCCCGGATCACCCGGGTAGAACTCGGCCAGCCTGGTCACCAGGTCGCACCCGGCGGCGTACGGGTCCCCGGGGTCGACCGCGCCCGGGCCGACCGCGCCCGGGCCGACCGCGCCGGGGTCGGCCTTGCCGGCGGCCGCCACCACCGCCTCCACCAGCGCCGGCCGGTGCTGCTCCGGCCACGTCAACAGGGTCCGGACGGCGTCGCGCAGCCCGGCCACCCCGCTGCGCAGGCTGGCCACCACGGGGGCCAACTCGGGCAGGTCGAAGGCCTCGAACACCGCCGCGGAGACGTCCGGTGCCCGGAACCCACAGAGCGCCTCGAACGGCGTGACCGCGACCAGCAGCTCCGGCTTGTGGAACTCGTCGACATAGTTTCCGCCGGTAACGCCGGCGGCCCGCTCCGCCGCGTACGCGGCCCGGGCGTGTTCGGCGTCCGGGTGCGCCTGCAGCGACAGCGGAGCGGCGGCGGCCAGCACCTTCATCAGGTACGGCAACCGGGCCCCGAAAGCCGCTGTCACCGTCGGCCCGAGGACCCGCCGCGGATCTTGCGCGATCAGCTCCGCCAGGCTCACCGGGCCCTGCGGCCCGCGCACCGTTGACGGGTCGCCCGGGTGCGCGCCCAGCCACAGCTCCGCCTCCGGACCCGCGCTGGGCACCGGCCGACCCTGCAACTCGGCGAGGACCGAACGCGACCCCCAGGCGTACGGGCGGATCACCCCGTCCAGTAGCTCCGCCATCAGCCCGGGTGGGAGCTGACGGCCCCACCGGGCTGATGCCCGTCCCCCGAAACGGTCGCCCCGCTGCGTGACGACGCCGCACCGGCCGCGTCGCTGTAGATGTCGGGCTCCAGGTAGATCACCCGGGCGATCGGGACGGCCTCGCGGATCCGGGCCTCGGTGCCGTTGATGTGCTCGGCGATCTGCTGGGCGGTCTCGTTCGGCTGCACCGCGATCTTCGCCGCGACCAGCAGCTCCTCCGGGCCCAGGTGCAGGGTCTTCATGTGGATGATCCGGTCGACGCCACCACCGGAGGCGACGATCGCCCGCTCGATCTTCTCCAGGTCCTCCGGGGAGGCGCCCTCGCCGAGCAGCAGGCTCTTGGTCTCCAGGGCCAGGATCACCGCGATCGCCACCAGCAGCACGCCGATCATGGCGGTACCCAGCGCGTCCCACCTGTGGTCGTGGGTGATCAGGGTCATGCTCACGCCGAACAGGGCGAACACCAGGCCCAGCAGCGCGCCCAGGTCCTCCAGCAGCACCACCGGGAGTTCCGGCGCCTTGGCCCGACGCACGAAGTTGACCCACGAGGTCTTACCGCGGACCTTGTTCGACTCGACGATCGCCGTCCGGAACGAGTAGGTCTCCAGCCCGATCGCCACCACCAGCACCACGATCGGGACCCAGGCCCACTTGGTGCCCCCCTCCGAGCCGTGGGTGAACTTGTGCCACGCCTCGTACAACGCGAACAGGCCACCGACGCTGAACAGCACGATCGAGACGATGAACGCGTAGATGTAGCGCTCCCGGCCGTACCCGAACGGGTGCGCGGCGGTCGCCCGCCGCTGCGCGCGCTTGCCGCCGACCAGCAGCAGCGCCTGGTTGCCGGAGTCGGCCACCGAGTGGATCGACTCCGCCAGCATCGACGACAACCCGGTGAGCAGGAAGGCGATGAACTTCGTCACCGCGATCCCCAGATTCGCGATCAGCGCCGCGACGATCGCCTTGGTACCGCCGCCGGCGCTCATGCTCCGACCTCGCTATGCCCGCACATCACAAACCTTCGATCAAGGGGTTGGACAGTTCCTTCATCTCCGACACCGCCGGCACTGCCATCGGGTCGAGCCCGTGCGCCAGCGCCAGGTAGATCGACGCGAAGTCCGGCACGGCGATCAGGGACGCCAGCCGTTCGAAGGCCGACCCGCCCTCGGCGGTGAGGACGTCGCACCGTACCCCCCGGCGTTCGGCCAGGACCTGCACCGCGTCGGCGCGACGCTCCTCGACGGCCACCGGCTCGTCGGCGTCGTCCTCCGGGTTGAGCCCACCGTCGCGCAGCAGCACCAGCCGCAGCCGGGTCGGCCCGTCCTCGCGGTCGTCGGAGGGGTCGGCGAAGATGTCGCGCGCTGACTCCACCAGCCCACCGAACACCCCGTCCAGCAGGCCCACCCGCCCCCGGCCGGCCTCGCCCAGCGCCCCGGCCATCACCGGGTAGCGGGCGTTGGCCGACAGCGTGTCGGCGAACCGGCGGGCCGCCACCGTCGCCACCGGCGACGAACCCCAGACGATCGGCACCGACCCGGCCAGGCCCAACGCCAGCGACTTCGCCGGATTGACGAACGACTCGGCCTGCGGCCGGCAGCGTTCGGCGTCGGCGTCCAACCGGGCCGCCGTCTCGGCCAGGTCCGCCTCGTTGATCTTCACCAGGCCCAGGCTGCGGGCCGCCAGCAGCACCGGCACCGTCAGACCCCACAGGCTCGCGCGGGCCGGCGCCCGGCGCGGCACCGGAATGAACGGCGCCCGGGCCCGCTCGGCGACGGCCTGCAACTCCGAGTCCGGCGGTCCGATGGCGACCAGCCGCGCCCCGCGCCGGGCCGCCGCGTCGGCGGCACCCAACGCCTCCGGGCTGCGCCCGGAGGCCGACACCGCGATCACCACGTCCGCCGCCCCGACCCACCCGGGGACCCCGGCGCTGCGGTGGGCGATGACCGGCACCGGGCAGCGGGGGCCGGCGACGGTCGCCAGCACATCCCCGGTACGCCCGGCGGTGCCGATGCCGGCGATGACGACCGCCCGCGGGCGGCCCTCCTCGGCCAACCCCGACAGGTTCGCCTCCGCCGCCAGCGCGGCCGACTCCCGCACCTGGGCGCCGGCCGACGCGGTGGCCCGCAACATGCCACCAGGGTCGTTGCCCTGCATGCCGGTCAGATCGTCGAGGAAGCGCTCATCGGCCACCCGGCGGCCGGTCAGGCCCGCCGTACCGTCGATGGGGTTGTTCATGCCGGGCTCCCTGAACCGCCGGGAGCG
>DASVVF010000793.1:0-3866 GCA_036386695.1 Catenuloplanes sp.
TGCCGCCCGAGCAGCACCACCTCGTCGCCGGAACGGGCCAACGCCACGGCAGCGGCCAACCCGATCCCGGAGCTGCTTCCGGTCACCACGACGATTCGACGGTCTCTCACCCCAGGTATTCGAGCACGCCGCGGCCGCGGATGCCGGCGGTACCGGGTGACCCCGGTCACCCGGTACCGCCGCGGCTGGCCGGCGCCGCCTCGGGTTCAGCCGCCAGCGGCCGGTTCCACCGTCGCGACCTGACCCAGCGCCGGGACACCGTCGACCACCAGGTACGCCCGCCCGGGCGGCCCATTGAACGCCATCGCATGGCTGATCTGCACACCCAGACCGGCCGCGCTGAACCGGTCCGGCGGGCTGAGCAGGACCACGGCGGTGGCGGCCCGGCGCAATGCCGGTAGCGGCCCGGGCATCCCGCCGCCGAAGGCGTCCAGCGTGGCGGTGACCACCAGCGCCACCCCGGCGACCGTGGTCGCCACGGCCAGCGCCGGATCATCGGCGGACAACCGGTCGGCGTCGTCGACGAGGACCACGTCGAACGTGGCCGTCGCCAGGGTGTCGACCACCCCGGCCGCCGTCACCACCGTCACCCCGTGGTCGCCGGCCCAGCGGTGCACACCGCCCGGTCCGGCCGCCGCTACCAGCAACGCCCGGCTCCCCTGCCGGGCAAGGGAAACGGCGATCGCCGCCGCGGCGGTGCTGCGCCCGGACCCCGGCGGGCCGGCGACCACGATGGACCGGTGCCGGCGCGGGTCGATCCAGAGTGGAGCGAGGCGGTCCCCGGTCACCCCGAGCAGGGCGTACGGGCCCGGTCCGGGTGGCGAGCCCAGGCGGCCCGCCTCCTCGACGGTGATCCGGCGGGGCAACGGATCCAGGCGCATCGGCGCCCCGGCTGTCCCGGAGCGGACCGGGCAGGTGGTCCGGAGCCGATCGGTGACGGCGGCCAACGCCCCGGTCTGGGCGGCCGCGCTGGGGTCAGCCGCCAGCAGCGGCAGCTGCACCTCGGTGCCGTCGACCGCCCACAACGCCCGCCCGACCGGCAGGTACGCCGGCATGGCGCGCGGCGGCAGCCCGGCGAGTACGGCGTCGGTCGCGTTGTCCAGGCGCAACAGCAACCGGTGCGCGGTGCGGCGCAGCAGTGGCGAGCTGAGCAGCCGCTCGTCGCCGGCCAGGCAGACCGTGATGCCGGCCGGCAGACCGTGCGCCATCAACTCCTCCAGGCGGTCCTGGCGTGGGCCACCGTCCGGCTCACCGAACGCCTCCCACCCGTCGATCAGCAACACGACCTGTGGGGGGGCCTGGGCGGGGTCCCGCTCCCACAGCTCGGTGACGCTGGCCACACCGCTGCCGGCGAGCAGCGTCCGGCGTTCGGCCAGCAGGTCGGTGAGCCGGTTGAGCAGGCGGTCGACCCGTTCTCCGTCCTCCGGCCAGCACCGCACCCCGCAGTGCGGCAGGGCCGCCAGACCGGTCAGCGCACCGGCTCCGTCGAGCACGTGCAGGTGCACCTCGTCGGGGGTGCACAGCTCGGCCAGGCCCACCGCGACGGCGCGCACCGCGCTGGTCCGCCCGGACCGGGCGGCGCCGACGATCGCCAGGTGCCCGGACCCCAGGGCGACGACCAACGGCTCCTGCCGCTGTTCGGCGGGCAGGTCCCGCAGGCCGAGGATCAGCAGGTGCCGGTGCGCCGGCCCGGATTCCGTCGACGCCGCCGGCAGGTTGTCCAGGGTCACCACGTCGGGCAGCGGCGGGAGCAGGATCGGGCGGGGCGCCGACATCCGTTCGGTCCGGGCCGCCGACCCCACCGTCTCCAGCACGGCGGCCAGGTCGGTGGTGGCCCCGTGCGGGGCCCACGGCGGCGTCGGCACCACGCCGTCGTACCAGCGCAGCGGCACCACCTGACGGGTGGTCTCCGAGCCGGCCCGGGGCGTGGTGATCTGGGCGATCTGGATCAGTCGGGGCGGCTGTCCGGTCCGGCACAGGTAGGCCCGCCCGGGGCGGTCCCGGGGGATCCGGGCCGCGTCGGGGACGCCGATGATGTCGACGCTGTGGTTGTCGTCGTCGATCCGCAGGCAGATGCGCAGGCCGGCGTTGTCGCGGATCTTCCGGGCGACCACGCCGGGTTCCCGGGTGGCCAGGACCAGGTGCAGGCCCAGTGACCCGCCCACGGCGGCGAGGTCGACCAGCTCGTCGAGCAGGTCGGGCAGCTGCCGCTGGAACGGGGCGAACTCGTCGACCACCACGACCAGCCGGGGCAACGGCGGCCGGCCCGGATCATCCGCCCGCAGCCGCAGGTAACCGTTGATGTCGGGCTGCCCGGCGGTGGTCAACTGCTGGCGGCGGCGGTCCACCTCACCGCGCAGCGACGCGAGCATCCGGGCCGCCGTCGGCCGGTCCAGGCCGGTCACCGTGGCCACCACGTGCGGCAGCCGCCGCAGGTCCCGGAAGGTCGCGCCGTTGTCCGCAGCGACGAACATCAGATTCAGCTCGGCCGGGGTGTTGCGGGCGGCGAGCGCGGAGACCAGGGTCTGCAACAGCTCCGTACGGCCCGCCCCGCCGCTGCCGACCACGAGGGCGTGCGGCCCGTCCCGGACCAGGTCGACCGTGACCGGCCCGTCGGCGTCGGCACCGATCGGCAGCACGGTGTCCGTGGGACGGCGCCGCCAGTTCTCGGCGACCTGGTCGGCGTCGGGCAGCCCGGCGAGCTCCACGTAGCGCAGCTGGTCGGGCAGCCGGGTGACGGCGCTGCCGCCCACCGTGCGCAGCGGGGCCAGGGCCCGGGCGGCGGCCTGCGCCGCGTCGCGCTCCAGCCGGTCCGGCCGCAGGGACGTCGGAACGCCGTCGGCGATGGTCAACGTGGCCATGGGGAACCGACCGGCCGGGACGGGGGCGCTGGAGAACGCCGTCGCCGGTGGTCGGGCCGGCGGGAACGCGGCGACCCGCAGCCCAGCCCCCAATGGCACGTCCGCGGGGCCCTCCGACGGCACGGCGCCGGTCGGCGCGGCGGGGGCGCACGGGTGGGTGAGCACCGCACCGCACTCGTGCGGCAACTGGTCCGGGTCCGGTTCGGTGCAGACGAACGCCAGCCCGAAGGCCGGCCCGTCGGCCAGCAGCTGCCCGACGACGGGGTCGCGCCGCAACGCGGCCGCCCCCTGCAGAACAACCAGGATGCGGGGCAGCGGACGGTGGGTCGGGGTGGTGGCCCCGGTCGCGGTGGCCCGGGCGTCGACGAGTCCACGCAGGAACGTCACGATCCCGGTAACCTCCTCGTCGGTCCAGGCCGCCAGCACGTTCCCGTCGTCGTCACGGGCGTGCGGCAACCACCGCGACCAGCCGAGGTCGGCTTCGGCGGCGCGCGGAGCCAGCACCACGATCCTCAGGTCGGTGGGGCTGTGCAACGCCGCCGCCTGCAGCAGCACCCAGCGCAGGGTGTCCAGCACCGCTTCCGGCGGGCCCGCCAGGCCCAGCACGGGACAGTCGTCGAGGCGCAGCCCGACCGGCGCCGCCGGCACCACCGGCTCGACCCACCCGCTCGGACGCGGGCCGGTGACCAGCACGGCGGCGGGTCGGTCGGCGGTCCCCAGCCGCAGGTTCGACCAGTCCGGGTGCTCCGGGCGCCGTTGCCACAGCTCGACCCTGGGGGCGGTGGCGATCCGCACCACCGTCTCGACATCGGGCCACAGCGACCGCAGTCGTTCGTCCTCCTCATCCCACGCGTCCTGCACCTCCAGTCGGGCGGTGCGCAGCCGCACGTCGTACTCCCGCCGGCTCTGCGCGGCCAGGCGACCCAGCCGGCGGTGCTCCGACCACCGGTGCGCCGCCGCGGCGGCCGGGCCCAGCACGGCGAACAGCACGAAGAGCGGTTGCTG
>DASVVF010000794.1:0-5663 GCA_036386695.1 Catenuloplanes sp.
GCTCGGCCGAGGGCCGCCCGCCCACCTGGGCGTCGCGCAGGTCCACCCGCTGGTACGGCTTCGGGCACGCCTTGGACTTGCGCAGGGTGTTTTCGGCGATCTCCATGAACCGGGCCGGTTCGGCGCTGGAGCTCTCCACCAGGATGCGGACCTTGCGGCCGTTGTCCTTCGGATCGATGAAGTCGACCCAGTTCGCGTTCTTGGTGGTCGACTTCTCCCAGCCGTCGGGCACGTTGACGGTGACCCCGCGTTCGGCGAACTGCTGGGTCGGGAAGTCCGCTTGGACCGGCGCGGCGCTCTGCGCCACCGGCGCTTTGCCCTTCGGGTCCGGTGTGCCGCCGGTGCTCAGGATGACCCCGGTGAGCAGCACGATGATGACGGCGCCCGCGCCGGTCGCCAGTTGGGCGTTGCGTGGCCAGGCCCGTACGGTGCCGACGGCCCCGACGCCGGCGCGGCGTACCCCGTCCACGGCCCCGCGCAGCGCGGCCCCGCGGCGGGCCCCGCGGCTGAGCACGACACTGCCCTGGGGTGGCGACGAGGCGGTGCCGACGGTCTGCCAGTGGTGCCGCGGTGGGATGACGCTGGTGGTTTCCCCGCCGACGCTGCGCGGCAGCGGACCACCGGCACCGAGTCGGGTGGTGACCTCGGAGTGCCGGTCGGCTGACGGGTGTGCCCCGCCGGCGGCGTTCCCGCCCGCCGCGCCGCCCGCCGGGCCGGAGTGGGCCGGACCGGAGTGGGCCGGACCGGAGTGGGTCGGGCCGGAGTGGGCTGGGCCGGGGCGGGTCGGGTGGGCCGCTGTCCGGTCGGCCGCCGTGGTGCCGACCGGCGGGATGCCCCCCACGGCGGTAGCCGCCGCGGTGGCGCCGGCCCCGGCCGCCGCGCGACCGCCGGTCCCCACGGCACCGCCGGCTGCCGCACCGCCGGCCCCCGCGGCTGCCGCACCGCCGGCCGCCGCCGCGGCGTCGGCCGCCGTGCCGCGCTCGCGGCCGGCCCGGCGCAGTTTGGCCAGCCGGTCGGTGAGCGACTCGTCCGGCGACAGCATCGCCCGGCCGCCGATCTGTCCGCTGGGCTGCGGCGGCGGGATCGGCTGGGTGGTGACGGGGGGCCGCTGCGCCGGCACGACCGCGTACGGGTCGGTCATCAGGTGCCCGGGGGCCTGGCTGGCCAGCGGGCCGGCCAGCAGCTGGCGGAGCAGGCTGCGCGAGGTGGGGACGTCGTAGCGGCGGGCCGGGTCCTTTTCCAGCAACCCGGGGAGCACGTTGGCCAGGGCGCCGGCCCGGACCATCGGCGCCGGCGGGTCCTCCACCACCGAGTGCATCGTCTCGATCGGGTCGCCCTTGTCGAACGGCGGCCGGCCCTCCACCGCGGTGTAGAGGGTCACACCGAGCGAGAACAGATCGCTGGGCGGTCCGAAGTCGCTGCCCATGGCGCGCTCCGGCGAGATGAAATGCGGGGAGCCGAGGACCATTCCCGGGGTGGTGAGCTGCACCTCGGTGGGCATCCGGGCCACCCCGAAGTCGGTCAGCACGCACCGCCCGTCGGCGCAGATCAGCACGTTGGCCGGCTTGACGTCGCGGTGCAGGACGCCGATGGCGTGGGCGACCTCGAGCGCCCCGAGCAGCGCGATGCCGATCTTGGCGACCGCGCGGGGGTTCAGCGGACCGTCCTCGATGACCATGTCGGCCAGGCTGCGGGCGTCCAGCAGCTCCATCACGATCCACGGGCGGCCGGCCTCGTGGACGACGTCGTAGACCTGGACCACGGCCGGATGTTGCAGGGCGGCGGCGGCGCGCGCCTCCCGCAGGGTGCGTTCGTACATCGCCTCCCGGTCGGTGGGGGCCAGCCCGGGCGGCAGGATGACCTCCTTGACCGCGACGTCGCGGCGCAGCAGCGTGTCCGCCGCGCGCCAGACGGTGCCCATGCCGCCGTGCCCGACGGCGGCTCGCAGGGTGTAGCGGCCGCCGATCATGGTGCCCGGGGCCGCGCGTCCGGTGGTGGGGTTGGCGTGTCCGCCGCTCCACGTCGGAATCTGAGTCACTGGGAATGCCACCGAGGGGGAATCGAGGGGGCTTGCTGACCAACCCCCCTATCTTGCGGGTCGTCTCGCGGGAAAGAAAGTCGCGAGGCGCTCCAGGCCAGGAAGTCGACGTACCGTTGTAGATCCGTTGCGGAAGGTTAAGAATTCAGGACGCGTTGTGCTAAATCCCTCACCCACCGGAGGGCCGTCGCGTCCTACGATCCCCATATGAACGATGGTTCAGTCAGTGAGTCGGGTTTTCCGGTCAAGCCAGTCTACGAGCGCGCCGATCTGCCACCGGAGATCGACACGCGACTCGGCCGGCCGGGTCAGTATCCGTACACCCGCGGGGTCTACCCGACGATGTACACCTCCCGGCCGTGGACCATGCGCCAGTACGCCGGCTTCGGCACCGCGACGGAGTCCAACGCGCGCTACCACCAGCTGCTCGCCGCCGGCACCATGGGCCTGTCGGTCGCCTTCGACCTGCCGACCCAGATGGGGTACGACTCGGACGAGCCGATCGCCCACGGCGAGGTCGGCAAGGTCGGCGTCGCCATCGACTCGATCGACGACATGCGGCTGCTGTTCGCCGGCATCCCGCTGGACAAGGTCTCCACGTCGATGACGATCAACGCCCCCGGGTCGGTGCTGCTGCTGCTCTACCAGCTGGTGGCCGAGGAGGCCGGGGTGCCCGGACCGGCGCTGAACGGCACCATCCAGAACGACATCCTGAAGGAGTACATCGCCCGGGGCACGTACATCTTCCCGCCGAAGCCCTCGCTGCGCCTGGTCGCCGACACCTTCGCGTACTGCCGCAAGGAGGTGCCCCGGTGGAACACCATCTCGATCTCCGGCTACCACATGGCCGAGGCCGGCGCCACGCCCGTGCAGGAGATCGCGTTCACCCTGGCCAACGGCATCGAGTACGTCCGGGCGGCGATCGCCGCCGGCCTGGCGGTCGACGATTTCGCCCCGCGCCTGTCGTTCTTCTTCGTCGCCCGCACCACCCTGCTGGAAGAGGTCGCCAAGTTCCGGGCCGCCCGCCGGATCTGGGCCCGGATCATGCGCGAGGACTTCGGCGCCCAGGACCCGAAGTCGTGGATGCTGCGCTTCCACACCCAGACCGCCGGCGTGCAGCTCACCGCCCAGCAGCCGGAGGTCAACCTGATCCGGGTGGCCGTGCAGGGCCTCGGCGCGGTCCTCGGCGGCACCCAGTCGCTGCACACCAACTCGTACGACGAGGCGCTCGCCCTGCCCAGCGAGAAGGCCGCCCGGCTCGCCCTGCGCACCCAGCAGGTGCTGGCGTACGAGACCGACCTGACCGCCACGGTCGACCCGTTCGCCGGCTCGTACGTCGTCGAGGCGATGACCGCCCAGATCGAGACGGAGGCCGTCGCGCTGATGGAGCGGGTGGCCGGGTACGGCTCCGCCGTCGACGCGATCGAGAACGGTTTCCAGAAGCGGGAGATCGAGACCTCCGCCTACCGGGTGTCCCAGGAGATCGATTCTGGTGACCGGGTGGTCGTCGGGGTCAACCGTTTCACCCTGGACACCGACGAACCGTACGAGCCGTTGCCGGTCGACCCGGCCATCGAGGCCAACCAGGCGGCCCGGTTGGCGACGCTGCGCCGCGAGCGCGACAGCGCCGCAGTTGAGCGGGCCCTGGCCGACCTGCGGATGGCCGCGGCCGGCACCGACAATGTGCTCTTTCCGATGCGGGAGGCACTGCGGGCCCGGGCGACCGTCGGTGAGGTGTGCCATGCTCTGCGCGAGGTCTGGGGGGTTTACCGGCCTACTGAGCGTTTCTGACCCGACTACCCGGTGTGCGCGCCCACCGGCCTTCCCGGCGTTTGGGCGTTCTGGTGGCGGTGTGGTGCAACAATTTCCGGGTACGCGGGATCCGTGACGGACGCGCTGTGCGGCCATTCGACCGACCCGGATGACAGCCTCGGCTGCACCCGTTCGGTGGTGGGCCGGGTGGTGCGGGGATGCGTTGCGCTCGTGAGGGCTGGCCGGGCGCCGCTGCTCTGATCCTGAAATGCGCGAGAAGGTCCGGATTGTGGACAGCACAGCGTGACCATTGTGGGCATTACGCGTTGTAGGGGGTGCGGGAAAGATGGTGGGGCCCAATAGCGGCGGAAACGCGATACCGCCGTTTGTCGGGCGGCCCTACCAGGGCTTTCGTGACGGGCTGCAATCTGACTACTACGGTAACGAGGTTGCGCAGCGTCACCATTTTCGGTCTAGGCTGTCCCGTGTCGCAGAAACTGACCCATCCACCTCGAGTGATCGAGAATCGGACCTTGAGCGAGAATCCGACGTGACGAGTGCGTTGACGCTGCCGACCGGCGGCCTGTTGGGGCCCACCTGGCCCGAAACCCCTTCCGGAGCCGACCCCTTGCCCGGTCAGCTCGACCGGTGGCTGGCCTCCCGGGGTGCGGAGCTGGTGGCCGTCCGCCGTCACATCCACGCCCACCCGGAGCTCTCCCACCAGGAGTTCGAGACCGCCGCCCTGGTCGCCCGGGAGCTGGCCCTCGCCGGCCTGAGCCCCCGACTGCTACCCAAGGGCAACGGGGTGATCTGTGACATCGGCAGCGGCGACCGGATGATCGCGCTGCGCGCCGACCTGGACGCGCTGCCGCTGCCGGACACCAAGGACGTGCCGTACCGCTCGACGGTCGACGGGGTCACCCACGCCTGCGGCCACGACGTGCACACCACCATCCTGCTCGGCGTCGGCCTGGCCCTGGCGCAGCTCGCCGAACGCGACGAGCTGCCCGGCCGGGTCCGGCTGCTGTTCCAGCCGGCCGAGGAGTCCATCCCGTCCGGGGCGCCCCAGGTGATCGCCGCCGGCGGGCTCAAGGACGTGGCGGCGATCTTCGCGCTGCACTGCTTCCCGCAGCTGCCCACCGGCCTGGTCGGCACGCGGTCCGGTCCGTTCACCGCCGCCGCCGACACCGTCGAGGTGCGGCTGTCCGGCCCTGGCGGGCACACCGCCCGCCCGCACCTGACCGCCGACCTGGTGCACGCCCTGGGCCGGGTGATCGTCGACGTCCCGGCCCTGCTGGACCGTCGGGTCGACCCGCGCGCCGGCGTCTCGATGGTCTGGGGCACGGTGCACGCCGGCGAGGCGTACAACGCGATCCCGGGCGAGGGGTCGGTCAAGGGCACGGTCCGGGTGCTGAACCGCGACGCCTGGCGGGAGGCCCCCCAGCTGATCACCCAGCTGGTCAAGGACGTGGTCGCCGGCTCCGGAGCGCAGGTCGACGTCCGCTACACCCGAGGTGTTCCGCCGGTGATCAACGACCGGATGGCCTCGGCGGTCTTCGCGGGCGCGGCCGGCGCGGCGCTCGGCGCCGACCGGGTGGTCGAGGCCGAGATCAGCATGGGCGGCGAGGACTTCGCGTTCTACCTGGAGCAGGTGCCCGGCGCGATGATCCGGCTCGGCACCGGCATCCCCGGCTCGACCGTGCGCCACGACCTGCACCAGTCCGGCTTCGACGTGGACGAGCGGTGCATCGGCCATGGGGTGCGGGTGATGGTGCACACCGCCCTGGCCGCCCTGGCCACCGGCGCTTTCTGAGCCCACCCGCCCGGCCGGCCACCCCGCGTCGATCATGGGGGTACGCGGCCACCCCCCCGG
>DASVVF010000795.1:0-5867 GCA_036386695.1 Catenuloplanes sp.
TGGAGACCGGCAAGGAGTACCTGGTCCAGGCCAGGCTGCTCCCGCTGGCCCGGCAGGCCGGCCTGCCGACGGTCTCGGCGTTCGTCAGCCACGTACGCCAGCGCGCCCAGCCCGACCTGCACGCCAAGATCGTCGACGCGCTCACCACCAACGAGACGTCGTGGTTCCGCGACGCGGAGCCGTTCCAGGCCCTCGCCCACCATGTGCTGCCGGAGCTGCTGGTGAGTCGGGCGGCCGAGCGGACGGTCCGGGTGTGGTCGGCGGCCTGCTCCAGTGGGCAGGAGCCGTACAGCATCGCCATGATCCTCGACGAGACCCTTCCGGTCGGGTGGCGGTACGAGATCCTGGCGACCGACATCTCCACCGAGATGCTGGCCCGGGCGCGGGCGGGCCACTTCTCCCAACTGGAGATCAACCGGGGTCTGCCCCCGCCGAAGCTGGTGCGCCACTTCCAGCGGGACGGGACGGGTTGGCGGGTCTCCCCGGCCCTGCGTCGGCACATCACCTTCCAGCAGCTGAACCTGAACGCGGCGCTGCCCCAGCTGCCGACGTTCGACGTGGTCTTCCTGCGCAATGTCCTCATCTACTTCGACGTGGCCACCAAGCGCTCGGTGCTGCGGCGGGTGACCGGCAGGATGCGCCCCGACGGTCGGCTGTTCCTGGGGGCGGCCGAGACCACCATCGGCGTCGACGACCGGTTCGAGCGGGTGCCGACCGGCCGCACCTCGACGTATCGGATCCGCACCGAACAACCCACCGCGCTTCCGGGCGCCCAACGGAAGGGGTGAGCAGATGCGCGCCGTTGTCATCGACGACTCCCGGGCGATGCGGCTCATTCTCGCCCGCATCACCAGGGCACTGGGCTCCGACGTGGCCGGGGCCGCCAACGGCCGGGTGGCCCGGGAGCCGCTGGGGGCCGCCGCATGACCAGTCAGCCCGCCCCCACGGTCGAGGATCTGCGGGCGATCAGCGATCAGGTGTGGACGTCGTATCTCGACCCGGACGGGACGAACGGCCTGATACCCGTGCCGGACGGCGCGTCGTCGCAGGACGTGACGGCGTCCGTGTCGGTCACCGGCGCCTGGCGTGGGCATGTGGTGGTGAGCTGCTCCGACGCCGCGGCCCGTAACGCGGCCGCCGCCCTGCTCGCGGTCGACCGGCAGGACGTCACCGCCGAGGACGTCACCGACGCGGTCGGCGAGTTGGTGAACATCATCGGCGGCAACGTCAAGGCGTTGCTGCCGGAACCGTCCGCGTTGTCCCTGCCGCACGTGCTCATCAACGGCAACAGCCGCTGGCCGGCCGTCATCGAGGTCTGTCAGCTCACCGGCACCTGGCTCGCCGAGCCGGTGTCGGTGCGTGTGCTGGCCAGCCAGCCAACCAAGGAGGCCTGAACCACGATGAAGATCCTGATCGCCGATGACAGCCGCGTGATGCGGCAGATCGTCACCCGTACCCTTCGGCAGGCGGGCTATGAGGGCCACGAGCTGGTCGAGGCCGCCGACGGACGGCAGGCGTACGACGCCGCCGTGAGCGAGCGGCCCGACCTGGTGCTCTCCGACTGGAACATGCCGGAGATGACCGGCGTCGAGGTGCTGCGCGCGCTGCGGGCCGACGGGGTGCAGGTGCCGTTCGGGTTCGTGACCTCGGAGAGCACCGCGGAGATGCTGCAGGCGGCGGAGGCCGCGGGTGCGCTTTTCCTGATCACCAAACCGTTCACCGCGGAGACGTTCCGCGACAAACTGGATCCCATTTTGGGATGATCTGAGCCATGACAGTCGCTGTGCCCGCCGCCAAGGAAGTCCGCGACCTCCTGGCGGACCTCCTCGGGCGCCCCGTCGCCGTCTCACCCGGGGCGCCGATGGACCTCGCCGATCTGGGTCGGGCGTTGGTCGCCGCGTACACCGACGACACCCGGCAACTGGCCGCCGCGCTGGGCCTGGACCTGCCGCTGACCGTGTACGCCGGGGCCGCGCTCGGCCTGCTGCCGCCCGGCGGGGCGCAGGACTGCGTCGAGGACGGGGTCACCACCGCGGCGATCGGGGAGAACATCGGGGAGGTCTGCAACATCCTGGCCTCCCTGCTCAACGGCGAGGGGCGCCCGCACGTCAAGCTGTTCGAGGTCACCATGCCGGGTGAGCGCCCGGCGCTGAACGCGCAGGGCCAGCTGCTCACCCTGGGCAGCCGGCTCGACCTCAACGTCGAGATCGGTGGCTACGGCAAGGGCCGCCTGGCGATGAGCCTCGTCGCCTGACGCCCTACCGCGGGTTCAGTAGCGGAACTGCCCGATCATCTGCTGCAGGTCGCTGGACATCCGGCTGAGTTCGGCGATCGCCACCTTGGCCTGGGTGACGCTTTCGTTGGTCACGTTGGCGGCGGTCGCCACACCGGTGATGTTGCTGGCGATCTCGCCGCTGCCGGCGGCTGCCTCGGTGACGTTGCGGCTCATCTCGGCGGTGGTCGCGGCCTGCTGCTCGACCGCCGTGGAGATCGTCAGCTGGTAGTCGCTGATGCGCCCGATGATCTCGGCGATGTGCCCGATGGCGTCCACCGCGTTGCCGGTGTCGGCCTGGATCGCCTGCACCCGGCGGGAGATGTCCTCAGTGGCCCGGCCGGTCTCCTGCGCGAGCTCCTTCACTTCGCTGGCGACCACGGCGAATCCTTTGCCGTACTCGCCGGCGCGGGCCGCCTCGATGGTGGCGTTGAGGGCGAGCAGGTTGGTCTGCTCGGCGATCGCCGTGATCACCTTCACCACGTTGCCGATCTCGGCCGACGACGTGCCCAGCTGCAGCACGGTGGTGTTCGTGCCCTCCACCGCGGTGACGGCCTGATCGGCGACGGTGGCGGCCTGCGATGCGCTGGTGGCGATCTCCCGGATCGACGCGCTCATCTGCTCCGACCCGGCGGCGACCGTCTGGATGTTCGAGGAGAGTTCCTCCGACGCGCCGGCCACCACCCCCGCCCGGGCGCTGGCCTCGTCAGCGGTGGCGGCGATCTGGGCGGCGTTCGCGCTCATCTGTTCGCTGGCGGCGGCGAGGCTGTTGGCCGACTCGTCCACGGCCCGGACCGTGCCGACGATCTTGGCGAGGAACCGGTTGAAGGAACTGGCGATGCTGGTCAGCTCGTCGTTGCCGGCGACCGGCGCGGTCAGCGTGAGGTCACCCTCGCCGTCGGCGATGTCGGCGAGCCGCAACCGCAGCTCGCTCAGCGGCCGCTGGATCGACGACAGCAGCAGCGGCACGAACACCAGCAGGAACAGCGCGGCGAGCACCCCAGCGGTGATCATCTGGGTCCGGCCCCGCGAGGCGGCTTCCTGGGCGGCCTTCGAGGCGGCGGCCGCCCGGACGGCGATGTCGTCGGCCAGGTGTCCCACGGCGTCGGCGACGTTCTGATAGTTCTTGATCTCCTCGCCGAGGACCAGCGCGTGCGCGGCCTTGACCGCGGCCGCGTCACCCGACTGGTAGGCGGACCAGATCCGGGCGTCGAGCGCCATGAAGGCCTCGATCGAGGTCCGGGCCCGCTCCAGGTCGGCGCGGTTGGCATCGGTGAGTCCCGCGTCCCCGGACAGCTTGCGCATGCCGTCGTTGAGGGCCGCGGTGGCGACCTCGAACGACCGGTGACTGGTGGGGTCGGGGGTGTTCAGGGCGGCGTCGAGGGCATAGGCGGTCTGCCACCCGTTCCAGTCGGCCGCCTGGTATTTCACCGCCAGCACGTCCTGCATGAGGACCAGCTCCTCGGCGTTCGTCGCCGCGGCCCGCTCCTGGGTCCGGTACCCCAGCACGCCCAACAGCACGATGGTCAGCAGGACCACCCCGATCAGCAGGAACCCGCCGAGCAGCCGGAGCCTGATGGACAGCTGACGCATGGGTACCCACTCGCTCGTAGACGGCTTTTGTCCCCCTATCATGGGACGTCGTCGTAGCGGTCATCAGCCGAATCGGAAACCACCGTGGGCCGCGGGCCGGCCCGGGCCCGCCGACCCGGTCAGCCCTTGATCGCGCCGACGATGACCCCCTTGGTGAAGTGCCGCTGCACGAACGGATAGATGACCAGGGCCGGTGCCGCCGCGATGACGATGATGGCCATCTTCAGGGCCAGTGTCGGGGCCGGGGCCATCCCGGCGATCGAGCTCTGCAGGGCGCCCGAGCCACCGCTGGACGGCAGCGCCGCCCCCTCCACCACGTAGAGCCGCAGCACCAGTTGCAACGGCCATTTCTCGGTGGTGTTGATGTAGAGCAGGGCGTTGAAGAAGGCGTGCCAGTAGCCGACCGCGTAGAACAGGGCCACCACCGCCAGGACGGCCTTGGACAACGGCAGCATGATCCGCCACAGGATGGCGAACTCGCCGGCACCGTCGATGCGGGCGCTGTCGATCAGCTCACCGGGGATGTTCATGAAGAACGCCCGCAGGACCACCAGGTTGAACGCGTTGATCGCGGTCGGGATGATCAGAGAGGCGTACGAGTCGATCATGCCGAGCGACTTGACCACCAGGTAGCTGGGGATGATCCCCGGCCCGAAGAGGAACGTCAGCAGCACGGCGAACAGCAACGGCCGGTGCCACAACGACCCGGGCCGGGACAGCCCGTACGCGGCGAGCACCGTCACGAGCAGACTGAGCGCGGTGCCGACGGTGGTGATGAAGGTGCTGACCAGGACCGCCCGGGTGACCACCCCGCCGGAGAAGATCTGCAGGTACGCCGCGGGGGTGAGCCCCTGCGGCACCACGACCAGCCCGCCCGCGGCGTCCACCGCCTGCTGGGTGGACAGGCTGGTCAGCAGCACGACGTAGAGCGGGAACGCCACGGCGAGCACCACCAAGCCGAGGGCCAGCGCCTTTCCGACCCGTCCGGCGGGGGTCGGCGGCTCTTCCCAGATCGGTCGTCGGGGTCGCTCCGGGCGCACCATCGCCGCTGTCGTCACCGTCATGATTTCTGGTAGATCCCTTGCTCTCCGAACCGGTGGGCCACCCGGTTTGCCGCCAGGATGAGCGCCAGCCCGACGAAGCCCTTGAACAGGCCGACCGCCGCGCCGTAGCCGAAGTCCTGCACCAGGAAACCCTGGTAATAGACGTAGGTGTCGAGCACCTCCGCCGCACCGGCACCGACCGCCGTACGCTGCAGGATGAACTGCTCGAAGCCGACGCTGAGCGCGTCGCCGAGGCGCAGGATGAGCAGCAGCACGATCACCGGCCGGAGCCCGGGCAGGGTGATGTGCCACAGCCGGCGCCAGCGTCCGGCCCCGTCCACCGCCGACGCCTCGTACAGGTTGGGGTCGATCGTGCTGAGCGCGGCCAGGAAGACGATCATGCCCCAGCCGGCGTCCTTCCAGACCGTCTGGGCGGTGACCAGCACGAGGAAGCCGTCCGGGTTGTTCATGATGTCCAGCGGCTCCATGCCGTGCCGGCGCAGGACCTGCGCCAGCAGGCCGGCTCCGCCGAGGATCTGTTGGAACAGCGACACCACCAGCACCCAGGAGAAGAAGTGCGGCAGGTACGCCACCCCCTGCACCAGCGCCCGGATGCGCGGCGAGATCACGCTGTTCAGCGCGAGCGCGAGGGCGATCGGTACCGGGAAGTAGAAGATCAGCTGAAAGCCGGTGATGGTCAGGGTGTTGCCGACCGCGTGCCAGAACGACGGATCGGTGAACATCTGCTGGAAGTTGGCGAAGCCGATCCACGGGCTGCCGGTGAAGCCTCCGCTGTACGGCGAGTAGTCCTGGAAGGCGACGATGTTCCCCAGCGACGGCAGGTAGTGGAACAGGGCGAACAGCGCCATCCCGGGTACCACCATCACCAGCAGCGCCCAGTCGCGGCGCAGCCGGTGGCGCAACGGCACCCGACGCGCGGCGACCACCGGCCGCGGTAC
>DASVVF010000796.1:0-4849 GCA_036386695.1 Catenuloplanes sp.
TAGCGCGCTGGCGAGGTCGAAGCGAAAGCCGTCCACGTGGCACTCGGTCACCCAGTAGCGCAGCGAGTCCATGATCAGCTGGAGGGTCTGCGGGCTGCGCACGTTGAGGCTGTTGCCGGTGCCGGTGTAGTCCATGTAGAAATGCGCCTGGTCGTCGACCAGGCGGTAGTACTGGGCGTTGTCGATCCCCTTGAGGCTCAGCGTCGGCCCGAGGTGGTTGCCCTCGGCGGTGTGGTTGTAGACCACGTCGAGGATCACCTCGATGCCCGCGGCGTGCAGGGACTTGACCATCCCGCGGAACTCCTGGGCCTGCTGGCCGTTGCGGCCCATCGCCGAGTAACCGTGGTACGGGGCGAAGAACGCCAGGGTGTTGTAGCCCCAGTAGTTGCGCAGTCCGAGATCGACCAGCCGGTGGTCGTGGATGAACTGGTGCACCGGCATCAGCTCGATCGCGGTCACCCCGAGGCCCTTGAGGTGCTCGATGACCGCCGGGTGCCCGATGCCGGAGTAGGTGCCGCGCATCTCCGGTGGGATGTCCGGGTGCCGCGCCGTCATGCCCTTGACGTGCGCCTCGTAGATCACCGAGTGGTGGTACGGGATGTCCGGGCGGCGGTCGTTGCCCCAGTCGAAGTACGGGTTGACCACCACGCCCTTGGGCATGTGCGGGGCGGAGTCGTTGTCCGACATCCGGTCGGGGGCGTCGAAGTCGTACCCGTACAGCGACGGGTGCCAGTCGATGTCCCCGTCGACCGCCTTGGCGTAGGGGCTCAGCAGGAACTTCGCCGGGTTCGACCGGTGCCCGTTGGCCGGGTCGTAAGGGCCGTGCACGCGGAAGCCGTAGCGCTGACCGGGGTGGATGCCGGGCAGGTAGGCGTGCCAGACGAAGGCGTCCACCTCGTGCAGCCGCACCCGCCGTTCGTGCCCGGCGCTGTCGAACAGGCACAGCTCCACCGCCTCGGCGACCTCGGAGTAGATCGCGAAGTTGGTGCCGGTCCCGTCGTACGTCGCACCCAGGGGGTAGCGCCGACCTGGCCACACCTGCATCTTTCTGCTCCCACCCTCAACCAGCACTGATCACCGCGGCGACGATGGTCATGACCCGCTGCGGCAGGGGCATATGCCCACGATGCGCTGGACCTAACCGCGTACGGCCCCGGCTGAGGGGAAATTCTCCCACCGCGCCGATAACCGCAGCGCATCGGCCCGGTCACTCACAGCAACACAGTCCAGCATCACCCTGACACAACCACCGCGATCGCGCCCACTGCCCGCACCGACGCCGGACGGTCCGCCCCGGCCGGGCGGGTCCGGCGGCACGGATAGGATGCCCGGGTGGAGTGGCAGCGGTACGCGGATCCGGTACTGACCGCCGCCGACGGCGGCGGCGCTCCCCCGCTGCTCGTCGAGTTCGTCGCGCTGCTGGTGGCGGCGGCCGTCATCGGTTACCTGTCGACCCGGATGCGGATCGTGCCGATCGTCGGCTTCCTGCTCGCCGGGGTGGCCATCGGTCCGCACGCGTTGGGCCTGGTGAACAGCCGCGAGGCGATCGACGCGGCGGCCGAGGTCGGGGTCATCCTGCTGCTGTTCACCATCGGTATCGAGTTCTCGCTGAGCCGGTTGGCGGCGATGTGGCGGTTGATCGTGATCGGCGGCGGCCTGCAGGTCGTCCTCACGGTCGCGGTCACCGCCGCGGTGCTGGCCCTGTTCGGCATCTCCTGGCAGGTCGGGGTCTTCACCGGATTCCTGGTGTCGCTGTCGTCGACGGCGATCGTGTTGCGGCTGCTCGCCAGCCGGGCCGAGACGCAGACCGAGGTCGGGCGCGGGGCGCTGGCGTACCTCATCTTCCAGGATCTGGCGATCGTGGTGATGGTGCTGCTGGTGCCGGTGCTCGGCGGCGGTGCGGGTTCCCCGGTGCAGGTCGCCAAGGCGCTCGGTACGGCGATCGTCATCGTCGCCGTGGTGCTGGTGGCCGCCCGCCTGATCATGCCGCGCCTGCTGGAGGTGGTGGCGCGGGCCTGCTCACCCGAGGTGTTCCTGCTCACGGTGATCGCCATTTGTTTCGGGACCGCGTTCCTGACCAGCCTGGCCGGGGTCAGCCTGTCGCTCGGCGCCTTCCTGGCCGGCATGGTGGTCAGCGAGAGCCGGCACTCCGACCACGCGCTGGGCGAGATCCTGCCGTTGCAGATCCTCTTCTCCGCCACCTTCTTCGTCTCGGTCGGCATGCTGCTGGACATCGGCTTCGTGGTGCGCCACCTGCCGCTGGTGATCGCCGGCATCCTCGGCGTCGCGGCGGTCAAGCTGATCACCACGGCCGCGTCCGCGGCGATTCTGCGGCTGCGCCCCGGCGTGGTCGTCGGCCTGTCGCTGCTGCTGGTCCAGGTCGGCGAGTTCTCCTTCGTGCTGGAGCGCGAGGGTCGTGAGGTCGGCCTGTCCCCGGCCGGCCTGGGCGAGGACGGGGCCCAGGCGTTCATGGCCGCCACCGTGCTGCTGATGGTGGCCACCCCGGCGCTGGGCGGGCTGGGCGGCCGCTGGAGCACGGCGATGCACGCCCGCGGATCCCGCCGGGGCGGTTCCCCGACCGACGCGGCCACCGGTGTCGCCGACGGGCCGGACGAGCTGCGCGACCACGTGGTGATCAGCGGCTACGGTCCGGCGACCCGGACGCTGGCGGCGGACCTGACGTCGGCGGGCACGCCGTTTCTGATCACCACGCTGAATCCGGACGGCGCCGCCGAGGCGGAGGCCGCCGGTCACCGGGTGGTCCGCGGGGATCCCACCAAGGGGCACATTCTGGAGATGGCCGGCGTGTCGCGGGCGAAGGTCGTGGTGATTCCGGAGGACTCCCCCGGCGCCGCCCAGCAGATCGCCTCGGTCGTGCGCACCCTGGCCCCCGCCGCCCGGATCGTCATCCGGGTCGATGAGTCGGTCGACGTGCGGGAGATGCTGGCGGCCGGGGCGGACCAACTGATCGAGGCGCCGCGGTCCAGCTACGCCGCGCTGACCCGCGCCGTGCTGGCGGAGGCCACGAACGGCCGCCGGTCCGGGTCGTCTGGATCGACCGTCGACACCAGCCGGATCGTCGACTTCCCGCCGGACCCGGAAACGGCATGTCCGCACACCGGCACGATCGAGCCGGTGCTGCCCAGCGCCCCGGGCTGCCAGGAGTGCCTGACCGCCGGCACCACCTGGGTGCACCTGCGGGTGTGTCTGAGCTGCGGGCATGTCGGCTGTTGTGACTCGTCGCCGAACCGGCACGCCGGTGCGCACTTCGCGGCGACCGACCACCCGATCATGACGTCGGCCGAGACCGGCGAGAACTGGGCCTGGTGCTACCTCGACGAGACGACCATCGAGCCGGTGCCGGGGCGCCCGACGCCGACCTGACGTTTCACCCGACGGTGACCACCCCGGAACGCCCGACGGCGATGTCCCGGTCGCCGGCGCCGACCCGTGCGGTGGAGACCGCGTCCAACCAGAAGATGTACGGCGCGCCCGGGGTCAGCCCGGTGATCGTGGACGTCACCGTCCGGCAGGGCGCTCCGGTGGGCACGTCGCGCCAGTCCAGCGGGCTCTGGCTGCCCGCGGCCAGCTTCTGCGGCACCGCGGCGAGACGGTAGCGGACCACGGCGGGGTCGCCGGCGTGGTACCAGCTGACCGTGGCCGAGCCGGCACCGGGTACGACGGTCAGCCCGTTGAGCTGCCCCGGCCGCGACGTGCCGGAGCAGGCCGGGGGCGCGGTGGCCGGCGGTTCCTGGGCGGGGGCCGGGCGGGCCGGGGTGGGAGCCGGGCTGGGACTCGCCACCGACCTGGTCGACGGGGACGCGGACGGGCCACCGCCGGCCGTCACCACCCAGCTGTCGGTGGAGCTGGGCTTCGGGGTGGCGGTGGGCCGCCCCGCCGCGCCACTGCCCGGCAGGTCACAGCCCCCCGCCAGCAGCACCAGCAGCAGCAGGGCGGCGACGGGACGGCTGATGGGGCGTGCGGTGCGCATGGAACCTCCCGGACGGTGACGTGCGGGGAGGGCCACCGTCCCAGCTCATCGGTGGCTGACCGGCCGGGTTGAGAGGTCCGCGCCGCCGATACCGGTCGCCACCCGTTCGGGGCACCGCCCCGGGATGGCATATTCCCCCGCGCCGCCCGCATCGTAAAGTGACCGGACAATTGCTGTCAGCGATCAATCCCCCGGGGGGACGATGCACCGACGTTGGCCGGCCGCCCTCCTGGCCCTGCTGGCTGCCGTCGCCCTCGGCTGCGAGAAGGGGGCCAGCGGCGGCGGTACGGCCACCGGCCCGGCGTCGACCGACCTGCCGTCCTCGATCGCCGCCCTCGGCGACTCGATCAGCGCCGGGTACGCCAGCTGCCTCACCCTGGTCGCCTGCCACCTCAACTCCTGGTCGACCGGCACCGGCCTGCGGGTCGACAGCCACTACCGGCGGATCCAGCGCGCCAACGCCGCCATCCGGGGCCGCGCGCACACCCTGGCGGTGCCGGGGGCCCGCGCCGGTCAGCTACCCGGCCAGGCACGGGCCGCGGTCCGGGCCGGCGTTCAGTACGTCACCGTCCTGGTCGGCGCCAACGACGCCTGCCGCGGCGCGGTGGCCGACATGACGCCCCCGGCCACCTTCCGCGACCAGATCGACGATGCTCTGGGTGTCCTGCGCGACGGCCTGCCCCGGACCCAGGTGCTGGTGGTGGCCGTGCCGGACCTGTACCGCCTGTGGGAGATCGGGCACACCGACACCCGGGCCGTACGGGCCTGGTCGTTGGGGGTCTGCCCGACCCTGCTGGCCAGGCCGACGTCCTCAGCCGGGGCCGACGTGGCGCGCCGCCGGGCGGTGCGCGACCGGGT
>DASVVF010000797.1:0-5565 GCA_036386695.1 Catenuloplanes sp.
AGCAATGCTGAAACGTTAAAGATAGCCACCGAAACCCGCACCACCCGGTCCATGTAGTACATGATCCACGCGCCACCGTGAGCCGTCCGGGGACGACCGACGATGCCCGCCTCCGCCGACGCTCCACCCTGTGAATATCCCGGTCCTGAGAAGGGAACCGTCATGTCTTTGACCCGACGCCAGCTGGGTGCGACCGCCGGCCTTGTCCCGTTGTCCATGATCGCCTCCGCCTGCGGCGCCCCGAACCAGTCCGGGGGCACGGGCAACACCAACAGCGGCGACGTGCCGGACAAGCCGACGGCGGCGGTGACCCTGAACATCCTGGACGTGGCCGGGAACCTGCAGCTCACCCAGCCGATGATCGACGACTTCGCCAGCAAGAACCCGGGCGTGGTGTCGAAGGTGACCTACTCCAAGGCCACCGCCCCGGAGCTGGCCGGCAAGGTCAAGGCCCAGCAGGCGGCGAACCGGGTCGACATCGACCTCGTGCTGACCGGCACCGACGGGTTGGCCGCCGGCCTGGACCAGCAGCTGTGGCTGGCCTACCTGCCGAAGTACGCCTCCCGGCTGACCGGCATGAACAACTACCTGCCCGGCGCCGCGGCGATGCAGAAGCTGGCCGGCGAGTACGGCGTGACGGTGACCTACTACCCGTCCGGCCCGCTGCTGGAGTACCTGCCGGCGAAGGTGCCGACCCCGCCGACCTCCGCCGAGGAGCTGCTGGCGTACGCCAAGGCGAACCCCGGTGCCGTGATGTACGCCCGGCCGGCGAACTCAGGACCGGGCCGGACCCTGCTGATGGGCCTGCCGTACCTGCTCGGGGACAGCAACCCCAAGGACCCGGCCACCGGGTGGACCAAGACCTGGGAGTTCCTGGCGGAGCTGAACAAGTACATCACCCTGTACCCGACCTCGACCAGCGAGACGATGAAGAGCCTGGCCAACGGCTCTTCCAAGATCATCGCAAGCACGACCGGCTGGGACATCAACCCCAAGGTCCTGGGCACCGTGCCCAAGGAAGCCAAGACCACCACCCTCAAGGGCTTCCACTGGGTGACCGACGCGCACTACGCCGTCTCGCCGAAGGGCATCTCCACCGACAAGCAGTCGGCCATCCTGGCCCTGCTGGCCCACATGCTCACCCCCGAGCAGCAGGCCAAGGCGTACGACAAGGGCTACTTCTACCCCGGCCCGGCGATCAAGGACGTGCCGCTGTCGATGGCGCCGCCGGAGAGCCAGCAGGCGATCAAGGAATACGGCAACCCGGAGTACGACCAGCTCATCGCCAGCACCCCGGTTGAGGTTCCGCTCGACGCAAAGTCCATGGTGGCCGCGTTCGACAGGTGGGACCGCGAGATCGGCGGCGCGAAGGTCAAGAAGTGACGGCCTTCGAACAACTGCGCCTCGACGGCGTCACCCGCCGGTTCGCCGGCCACGACGCCCTGACCGACCTCACCCTGACGATCCGCAAGGGCGAGTTCATCGCCCTGCTGGGTCCGTCCGGGTGCGGAAAGTCCACGGCGCTGAACTGCCTGGCCGGGCTGCTGCCGCTGACCGAGGGCAGCATCTGGCAGGACGAGATGCGGCTGGATGTCCTGCCGCCGGAGCGGCGCGGGTTCGGCATGGTGTTCCAGAGCTACGCGCTCTTCCCGCACCTGTCGGTCTGGCGCAACGTGGCGTTCGGCCTGCAGATGCGCCGGCTGCCGCGCTCGGACATCCGGCGGCGCACCGACGAGGCGATCCGGCTCGTCGGCCTTGAGGACCAGGCGAAGAAGCTGCCCGGTCAACTCTCCGGCGGCCAGCAGCAGCGGGTGGCGATCGCCCGCGCGGTGGTGCTGGAGCCGTCGCTGGTCCTGATGGACGAGCCGTTGTCCAATCTGGACGCCAAGCTGCGGTTGGCGATGCGCACCGAGATCCGCCGGTTGCACCAGTCGCTCGGGCTGACCACCGTCTACGTCACGCACGACCAGGAGGAGGCGCTGTCGATGGCCGACCGCCTGGTCGTGCTGCGCGCCGGGCGGGTGCAGCAGATCGGCACCCCGGAGGAGCTGCACACCAAGCCGGCCAACTGGCACGTCGCCGACTTCATGGGCTACCGCAACCTGTTCCGCCTGCGGGCGGTGCGGCGCGACGGCGACCAGGTCGTCGTCGAGGGTGACGGCCTGCGGCTGACCGGCACCGCGATGGGACCGGTCAAGGCCGGCGACGCCGTGGTGGCCGCCGTCCGGCCGGAGAACGTCCGGATCGCCCCGGTCGGCACCGAAGGGCTGCCGGCGGTCGTCGAGGTTGTCGAGTACCAGGGCCGGGAGGTGGCGGTGGAGGCGCGCACCGCCGACGGGCTGGCGCTGAACCTGCGGACCGAACAGCGGCCGGCCCCCCGCGACAAGGTGACGGTCACCATCGAGCCGGCCGAGCTGCTGGTCTACCCGGCGGACGAGGCCGCCGGGCCCGGCGCCGGCGGCGGGGCCGGCGATGGCTGAGAACCGGACGGCGTTACGGCACCGGCTCGCCGAGCGCGGCATCGACCGGCAGCTGTGGCTACTGCTGCCGGCCGCCGTTTTCGTGCTGGTGCTGTTCATCTACCCGTTCGCCTACGGGTTGGGACTGTCGTTCCAGCCGGAGACCGGCGGGGTGTTCGCCGCGTACCAGTCGTTCTTCTCCGACCCGTACGAGCGGGACACCCTCTGGACCACGCTGCAGCTGTCGCTGCCGGTGGCGCTGATCAACGTCGGGGCCTCCGTCCCGATCGCGTACCGGATGCGCGGGCGGTTCCGGGGCAAGCGGCTGCTGACCACGATCCTGGTGCTGCCGATCACGCTGGGTACGGTGCTGACCGCCCAGGGGCTGCTCAACTTCCTCGGGCCCACCGGGTGGTTCAACCGGACGCTGCTGACGACGGGGCTGGTCGACGCGCCGGTCCGGCTGACCAACAACTACTGGGGGGTCTTCGCCTCCCTGTTGATCACCGGGTTCCCGTTCGCGTTCCTGCTGGTGCTGTCGTACCTGTCCGGCATCGACCCCACGCTGGAACGCGCCGCGTCGACGCTGGGGGCCGGCTGGGCGCAGCGGTTCCGCCGGATCACCCTGCCGTTGCTGGCGCCGGGACTGGCCACCACGTTCTGCCTGACCTTTGTGCTGGCGTTCAGTGTGTTCCCGTCCGCGGTGCTGGTCGGTGACCCCGCCGGGGAAACCCGGGTCATCTCGATCGCCGCCTGGCATGCTGCCTACGAGCAGTACGACTACGCGAAGGCCTCAGCCATCGCGATCATCATGGGCGTGGTCGAACTGCTGGTCATCAGCGTCGTGCTCGGCTGGCGGACGCTGCTGTACACCGGCTCGACCGGAGGGAAGGGCTGATGGCCGTCGACCTGCAGACCCCGCCGGCGCCCCCGCGGGAACCGCCGGCGGTGCCGGTTGCGCCCCGCCGGCGCCGGCTGGTGGCCACCCCGGCCGCCTGGCTGGTGTGGGGCGTGGTGGCGTTCTTCTTCATCAACCTGTTCGGTGTGATGGGCTCGGTGCTGGTCAGCTCCTTCGGGACCCGCTGGTTCGACACCTGGTTCCCGCAGGGCTACACCACCTCCTGGTACGGCGCGGCGTGGCGCGAGTTCGGCCTGTCCCAGGTGCTCACCGTCACCCTCGAGGTGTCATTGCTGGTGGTGGTCATCTCCGTGCTGGTCGGCGTGCCGGCGGCCTACGTACTGGCCCGGCGGTCCTTTCCCGGGCGGCGGATCCTGTACCTGGCGTTCCTGCTGCCGATCCTGATGCCGCCGATCACCTACGGCATCCCGCTGGCGACGGTGCTCTACAAGTACGGCTTCGCCGGGCACCTGTCCGGGGTGGTGCTGGCGAACCTGGTGCCCTCGGTGCCGTTCGTCATCCTGACCATGACGCCGTTCATCGAGCAGATCGACCCGGCGATCGAGCGGGCCGCCCGGATGTGCGGGGCGAGAACCTGGCAGATCTTCGCCCGGATTCTGGCTCCGCTGCTGGTGCCCGGCATCCTGGCGGCCTGCATCCTGGTGCTGGTCCGCACGGTCGGCATGTTCGAGCTGACCTTCCTGACCGCGGGGGCGGACTCACAGACCCTGGTGGTGGCCCTGTATTACTCCATGTCCGCCGCCGGTATCCGGGCCCAGCAGTCCGTCGACGCGATGGCCGTCGTCTACACCTCCATGATGCTGGTCCTGCTGGTGGTGGCGTTGCGGATGGTCAACCCGACCCAGTTGGTCGCCCGGGTCAAGGAGGACGTGGACTGAAGATCCACGAAGCGCGGGTGATCGTCACCTGCCCCGGGCGCAACTTCGTCACCCTCAAGATCGTCACAGACGAAGGGGTCACCGGGGTGGGTGACGCCACCCTGAACGGCCGGGAGCTGGCCGTCGCCAGCTACCTGACCGACCACGTGGTACCCGCGTTGATCGGCCGGGACCCGGCCCGCATCGAGGACACCTGGCAGTACCTCTACCGGGGTGCGTACTGGCGGCGCGGACCGGTCACGATGAGCGCCATCGCGGCGGTCGACACGGCCCTGTGGGACATCAAGGGCAAGGTGGCCGGGCTGCCGGTCTACCAACTGCTCGGCGGCCGGTCCCGCGACGGGGTGACCGTCTACGGGCACGCCCAGGCCGAAACCGTCGACCAGGTGCTCACCGAGGTCGACGACCACCTGCGCCTCGGCTACCGCGCGGTCCGGGTGCAGACCGGCGTGCCCGGTCTGGCCGGCACGTACGGGGTGGGCAGGGACGGCCGGCGCTACGAACCCGCCGACGCCGCCGTCCCCACCGAGGCGGTCTGGTCGACATCGCGGTACCTGGAGCACGTACCCCGGGTCTTCCACCGGGTCCGGGCCGAGTTCGGACCGGAGGTGAAACTGCTGCACGACGCGCACCACCGGCTCACCCCGATCGAGGCGGCCCGGCTGGGCCGCAGCCTGGAGCCGTACGCGCTGACCTGGCTGGAGGACCCGGTGCCGGCCGAACTGCAGGAGGGCTACCGGCTGATCCGTCAGCACACCACCACCCCGATCGCGGTGGGCGAGGTCTTCAACAGCATCTGGGACTGCCAGCAGCTGATCACCGAGCAGCTGATCGACTACATCCGGGCCACCGTCGTGCACGCCGGCGGGATCACCCACCTGCGCCGGATCTTCGACCTGGCCGCCCTGCACCACGTGCGCAGCGGCTCGCACGGGGCCACCGACCTGTCCCCCGTCTGCCTGTCCGCCGCCCTGCATCTGGATCTGAGCATCCCGAACTTCGGGCTGCAGGAGTACCTGGCGCACACCGGGGACACCGACGCGGTGTTCCCGCACGGCTACCGCTTCGCCGACGGGTATCTGCACCCGTCCGAGCAGCCCGGCCTCGGCGTGGACATCGACGAACAGCTCGCCGCGCGGTTCCCGTACCGGCCGGCGTCGCTGCCCGTCAACCGGCTGGAGGACGGCACCCTGCACAGCTGGTAGGCCGGTTCCCTACCCGGTCCGCGAGGGACGGCCGTGGCCACGCGGGCGCGACGCCCGTCGACGGGCAAGGGGGCGCACCGGGGTGCGCGCCGGAACGAGGGAGG
>DASVVF010000798.1:0-11786 GCA_036386695.1 Catenuloplanes sp.
CGGTGGTGCTGGTCGCGGTGCCGGAACCGGTGGTGGTCCAGTAGGCGTACGCCGCACCGGAGGCCGACACGGCCAGTGCCGCGCTGACCGCGCCGATGGCGATGGTCTTCTTCGAGAAACGGGCCATGGGGGAACTCCTTCTGTTGCCTTTCGTGAAGCGACGCCGCCCGCGGTCACCTCGGTCAGCGACGCTGACCGGTGGCCTCGTGGAGGGATCCGCCGCAGGCTGAATGGCCTGTGACTGATGTATCGGCTGGCACCTGGCGGACGTGAACCCTTTTCTGCGGTTATCGGACGGCCGCCGCGCGGGCCGGCTATCGCGGTGCGCCGCGGCTGCCGGGCGCCCCCCCGGACGGCGCGGGGGAAGCACTGTTGGGTTGCGATCGGCGGAATTTCGGCTCTCAGCGTCGTCCGGCACCGCACGGTGCGAGACGGGAGCGGACCGGTTGCGGCCCGTGTGGGCGGCCCGGGTGGGCAGCCCCGGTTGGGCGGCCCGGTGGACCGCTGCCTTCACCGCCCGACGCGGGTCGCGACGTCGCACGCCGCGTCCGCCGCAAGCCGATCCGGGGTAGCAACAATGGTCGATAGAAGCCGCCCGGGTTTGTGTGGCACGAGATCCCCGAGCCCGGTCGAGACGCGAACGGCCCCTTCCGCGAGGAGGGGGCCATCGTGTCCATCCGCTCGTGGGCGGCCCCACGGGCCGGCGATTTCATCGCACTACGCTCTGTTGCGGACGTTGCTCCCGGGTACGCCCCAACGATCGTGATTTCCGTTCCGGAGGTGTTCGGTCATCTCCCGCTGAGCCGGCGCGTAGTTGACAGTCTTCCTTTATTGCTTAAAGCAACACAGCCTGCCCGGTCAACGACATAGCCCCGCACCCCCCGATCGACCACCGAACGCCCGGCCGTCCCACCCCTGCGCCGCAGCTCAGAGGTCCCGCGCGGGTTACCTCGGCCGGCGTCGTCGTCCGGCCGGCAACCATGGCCCGCCGCCATCGCGCGGACCGGCGGGAAGGACCACCCGCACCGGCGCGACCGGGCGGGCGACGGAGTTCGGCCGCCGTGGACCGCGACGGGACAGCGGAGCGGAGTCGCCCCGTGGCAGAGTCCCGACCCAACGCGACGGGGGGCCCATCGCGGGTTGCTGTCCCGCCGGACCCGACGACGTCCACTTCGGCCGGCTCGGCAGGCGTAGGAAGGTGCGGGGAAAGACATGGTCCATTCTGGACGGTTGACGTCCGGCGTCAGTCTCCACCTGGAGGCACGATGACCGGGATTCTGGTCGCTGCCCTCGTTCTGGCGTGGGCGGCCATCGCCATGCTGGCACTTGGCTATTCGAGCTTGACGATGCAGCTGCGCGGGCTGCATTCGCGCGGCGGCGCCGGGGTCGGCGACCCCCATCCGGAGCTCGCCGCGCCGGGCGCCGGGCGGAGAACGCTCACGCTCGCCGTCACCGACGGATGCGAAAGCTGCGTCGAGGTCTTCGCTGCCTGGGTTGAGCTGTCGCCGGCCCTTCGGGCGGCCGGCCACCGCACGGTCGTGCTCAGCCTCGACGGGTCGACACACTGGAGAGTCGGCCCGGAAGAGGAGTTTTTCCTCACCGACCAGTTGTCGTCGCCGTTCCTGCTGGCCTATCAGCCGGCACTGCTGGTCCTCGACGAGACCGGCGCGCTGGTCTCGGCCGATCCGATCGGATCGGCCGCCGGCCTGCACGAGGCCGTCTCCACCATGGTGGACGCCTACGCCCCGAGCGGGCCCTCCCATGACGGCTGAGACCCGCGGCGGCAGGTCGACAGGCCTGTCGACCAGGCTCACCAGACCCGTGGATGTCGCGGTCGTCACCGCTGCGGCGGGTGCGCTGCTGGCGGCCCTGGGTGCCGCGGTGCCCGGAGTGACAGGCGTACTGGCGGCCACGGCGGCGATCGGGGTGATAGCCGGCTTCTCCGTCTCCGGCTCCGTTTGAAGCCACAACTCAGCAGCTCTGCTGACCTCGTCAGTTTGGCGGGGAACGAGAAACGTGAGCTACTTCAACCGGGGTCTTCTCCTCGGGGCGATGACAACCGGCCTGCTGGTGATGCTTCCGGCAGCGGTCGTGCAGGCGGCGCTTCCGCCGCTGGCCTGTTGGGTACTACTGACGGTCATTCTGGTCATCAGCCTCGGCTGCGATGCCAGGATCCTGCCGTGGCGGCTGCCGCAGAACGCCCGGTTGGTGCCCAGCGACATCATCGTGCGCACCGGCGGT
This sequence comes from Catenuloplanes sp., assembly GCA_036386695.1. Taxonomy (GTDB): domain Bacteria; phylum Actinomycetota; class Actinomycetes; order Mycobacteriales; family Micromonosporaceae; genus DASVVF01. The sequence continues at coordinate 2,242 of DASVVF010000798.1, forward strand.
TCGGGCGCACTGCAGTTCGGGTTCGAGATGGGTACGGGCATGCGCACGTTCCTGCCGAGTCACCTGCCGTACCTCGCCCTGGGCGTGGCGTTGCTGGTCTGTCCGTGGTGGGCCGCACCGCTCGTGGGGCTCAGTTTCGGCTTCGGCCGAACCGTGATGGTGCGTTCCGCGGTCGCCTCCGGTAGCGCCAGCTCCTGGGACACCGCGTTCAACGCCCGGCGGTCGGTCATCTACCCGGTGTGCTGGATCAGCGCACTGACCTGCCTGGCGCTCCTGGTCAGCCGGGTGATGCCGCTGGCATGAAGGGCGCATCGCTTCAGGCGCACCGCAGTCTTGCCACAACCGCCGGCATCCGATCAGCTGGCGAGAATCGGGGAGGAAGTATGAACAGAACACTGCAGACACGACAGGCGCTGGCACCGGACGGACAACGCATCACGTTCGGCGGCGTGGCGGAGTCGATCACCGACGACTGGTTCTGGTCGGTGCGGGTCACCGGCCGCACCATGTCGATCGGCATCACCATCGGGCGGCGTTCCTACGTCCAGCGGGCCATCACCCGCGAGCAGTTGACCGTTACCCAGCAGATCACTTACCGCGGCCAGCCACTGACGGTGGCGGCGACCGCGGACGGCGAAGGCTGGTTCATCGGGTGGGAGGGGCTCCACCGGGATCTGATGACCGGTGGCGCCGGCGCACCACCCAGCCTGCAGAGCGTCGTCGAGATGCTTGACGTGTTGAACATCGCGGAAAGCCCGGACGGTCTGGTGCTGCGGCCGCTGGCCGGCAGCGGCACGGTCCTGTGGGGCATGTCGGGCAAGCAGTTCGTGCCCGGCGCCGGCTCCGTGACGATCTATCCGAAGCGGGAGTCCAGCGCCCTGGTGCCCACCGAACCGGGACTCAAGGTGGGCAGCGGCGAGGTGTGGTCGAAGTCCCTGCAGGTGGACGGCGCGTCACGCGGCCGGGTCTTCCTGCACGCCGGCGACACCGGTGTCGCGATCGTGCGTGACGATCGGGACGCGGATCTGAAAGTCACCGATGAAGGGCTGGAGGACCTGCTCGGGTCCCTCCAGGTTCGCTGGTCGTAGTGCCCGCCAAGTCCACTGTGAAGGGATAGCAGACGTGCAAGGACTGTTGGATCGAGTTCCTGAGATAGCCATTGTTCCCGACGCGGGTATGGTCCCGCGTCCCGCCGAGCAGCCCGCCCGGACCGGCGCGGCGACCACCGGCCCGCTCGGCGCGGGTATGCAGCGCCGTACCTTTCTGCGCACTGCGGTGATCGGGGCGAGCGCGCTCACTATCACCGCCCTGGGCTGGGTCGGTGAGCGGCTGCCGGCGTTCGCGGCGACGCGGACCAGCCGCCATCCGCGGCACTGCATGGGCGTGTCCATGGCAGGCGACACCGCGTGCTGGGGACGTACCTACATCTCCTCGGCTTGGTGTGCGACAGACCGGTACCACCGCACCGACACCGTCAACTACGGCACCGAACGCCGCCGGCACGGGTGGGATCCGGCATGCGGCACCTACGCCGGTTGGTACTGGACGACCGCATCGGGTAGCCGGGTGTCCTGTTGGGACGGACACTTCTCGGACCACGACTCCCGTTCGGGAGCGCAGCTCGGCTACGGAACGACCTCCTGCAAGCGCTCGGGTGGCTAGGTAGGGCCGACGTGGCCAGGTAGGCACCTGCGGGGGTGCCCGGGGGGTGTGGCGTGGTCACCACCCCCCGGCGCTCCCGGGTGGTCGGGCGTCGCAGGCGGCCGACCACGTGCCTGCCACGACGACGTCCGCGGTGGGTATCCGCCAGCTCAGGCGGCGCAGGCCGTGCCGTTGAGGGCGAAGGAGGACGGCGGTTTGTAGGTGCCGCTGTGCGTCCCGTTGAAACCGATTCCCACCGACCCGCCGGCCGGGATCCGGGCATTGAACGCCACGTTGCGGGCGGTGAGGGTCGAGCCGGCCACGGAGTACTGGGCGTTCCACCCGGCGCCGCTCAGTGTCTGGCCGTCGGCCAGAGAGAACACCAGGCTCCAACCGTTGAGGTCGGCGGAGCCGTTGTTGCGGATGGTGATGTTGGCGGTGAAGCCGTTGTTCCACGAGTTCGCGCTGTAGTCCACCCGGCATCCACCGGCGGCCGGGGGTGTGGTGGGAGCCGGGGTCGGCGGCGGCGCGGGGCTGGTCGGCCGGGGAGTCACCGGTGGGGTGGTCGCCGGGGCCGGCGCGCCGGCGGACAGCACGGCGTGGATCGCCTCGTACGCCGGCTTGGGGTGGTAGTTGTTGTCCCACACCAGGGCCGCGCCCTCGCCGGGGAACACGCCCGGCACCCAGGAGTACCGGTCCGTGATTCCCCACAGGGTCACGCCCTGGCAGCGGGTGACCGCGCGGCAGGCCTGGAACACCGTGCGGAAGTTGGCCGCCTGCTGGGCGAGCTTGGTGGCGTCGACCGGCAACGGCATCCGGATGTCCAGTTCGGTGATCCGCACGTCGACGCCGAGGTCGGCGAAGCGCTGCAGGTTCTGCCGCATGGTGCCCGGAACCTGGTTGAGGATCAGGTGGGACTGGAAGCCGACGCAGTCGATCGGCACGCCGCGGGCCTTGAAGTCACGCACCAGGTTGTAGATGGCGGTGCTCTTGGCCCCGACCCCGTCGGTGTTGTAGTCGTTGATGCAGAGTTTGGCGGTGGGGTCCGCGACGCGCGCCATCCGGAACGCCTCCTCGATCCAGCCGTTGCCGAGGACCCGCTGGAAGACCGAGTCGCGGCGGGCACCGGCCGCGCCGTCCGCGAACGCCTCGTTGACCACGTCCCACGCCTCGACCTGCCCGCGGTATCGGCCCGCCACCGCGGTGATGTGTTCCCGCATGACCGCCCGCAGGGTCGCGGCGTTCGTGGTGTTCTGCACGTAGCCGGGCAGCTGTGAGTGCCAGACCAGGGTGTGCCCGTACAGGCCCTTGCCGGAAGCGCGGGCGTAGTCGCGGACCTGGTCGGCGCCGGTCCACCGGAACTGCCCCCGGGTCGGTTCGGTGGCGTCCCACTTCATGGCGTTCTCGGCGACCACGTAGTTGAACTCGGTGTCGGCGATCCGGCGGTACGGGGTCTCGCTCAGCCGGCCGGGGTCGAGCGCGAAGCCGATGTCGAAACCCAGAGCGTTCGCGTGGTTGCGCAGCGGAGCCGACGCGTGCGACGTCGATGGGACGACCATGACCGTCCCGAGCGCGAGGGCGGCGACGGCGCCACCGACGAACGGTGCCCAGCGGCGACCACGGCGGCTGGCGGGAACCTTCGTCATTGCGCTCTCCTGGCGTGCTGGTCGCGGCTCGTGACGGCGCGACACCCGAGGTCACACCCGGTGCGCACCGCCATCGCGGCGCTGCGGCGAAGCGCGCCGACACAGACCACGGTCGATGGGATGGCACCCGATTATCAGGCCCACCGACGCATCGGTCAATGATCCGGCAGCGAATTCAACCTCTCGCCGGTAAACTTTTCACTCGTAAGATATTTCCGCGTGTCACGGTCCGCAGGCGGAGGCTCAGGCGGAAGCTCGGCGGATGCTCAGGAGGAAATCCATGACCGACGACGAGTGCGTCCCGACCCCCGACGACGGACCGCCGACGGTGGTCGGTCAGTGGATGGGCGCCCTGTTCGGATTCCGCCGGCTGAACGCGGCCGCTTTCGCCCGGGTCACGGAGCGCACCGGCCTACCGGAGTCGTCGCTGCACGTGCTGGGGTTCCTGCACCAGCAGTCCGGGCACGGCGCCCCGATGAGCCACCTGGCCCGGCACCTCGGATTCTCCACCGCCGGCATCACCAAGGTCACCGACCGGCTCGCGCGGGCCGGTCTACTGGAGCGGCATCCCTGCCCCGCCGACCGACGGGTCGTCTACGCGGTGCTGAGCGCGGACGGGGTCGTCGCGGCCGACCGCGCGACCGACGTCCTGACGGATGCCCTCAACGAGCTGGTGGTCGCCCGCACCGGCGAAGCGGACCTCGCCCGACTCGCCGGGATCGTCGCGAAGGCCCGCTCGGGCCTTGACCCGACCAGGTGATGGGCGGTCGGCCGATCGTCTCCGGAGGCCGGCCACGCCGCTATCGCTCGATCGGCTACAGATAGCGTCGGGATAACTACATTGCGTACTCGCCATCACCGGGCCGTCGTACGTTGCCGACACGGCGCTATCGCGTCGACCCGGCGTCGGATGAGGAGGCCCAGATGGCCATCGAGGTTGTCGCAGCAACGGAAGGAATCGGCGGCACGGGCGCGGAGTCCGGCGAACGCCCGCGCGACGGGCGGTACGAGGGCGGGGACCGCAACCTGTTCGTCGTACTGCGGGTCGACCTGGACGGATCCGGTGTGATCAGCGGGGACGTCTACCGGGTCAACGCGGCGACCCGGGAATACGTGGCCTCGGTCCGGACCGCGCCCGGCGTGGTGGTGACCTGGGGCGTGGCCGGCCACGACACCTGGGTCGCGGCCTGGCAGGACAGCCTCGGCGCCGTCACGACCGGTGGCGTCGACATCGCCCCGGTCGCCGGAACCCCCGACACGCTGGCCGTCACCCTGCGACTGGACCGACGGCTGAACGGCCTACCGGCCGGCACCGACCTGACCGTACCGGTGGTCCGGGTGGCGGCGGAGCTGCGGTCCCTCGGCTTGGAGATCGACACCGAGGCCGGCGTCCGACTGCCCGGGCCGGTCCAGTTCGGCGGCGCCGAGGCGGGCTTCCGGGAGTGCCTGCAGAAGGCCGGCTTCGCGGTGCAGGACGTCGGCGCCCCCACGCTGATCCCGCGCCAACCCGGCGGCTGGAGTGGGTCGTCGATCTTCACGGTGCTGCATGACCTGATGACCAGCAGCGCCACCGCTTCGCTTTTGGCCCCGGCGTGGGAGCTGCACCTGCTGATGCTCTCCGAGAGCAGCCGCGACGGGCTGCTCGGCGTCATGTTCGACTCGTTCGACGAACTCCCCCGTCAGGGGGCGGCGGTCTTCGTCGACGAGATCCGCTCGCACGTCCCCGACGAGGTCGAGGATCGCAAGATCGTCCAGACGGCCGTGCACGAGCTGGGTCACGCACTCAACCTGGCACACCGCTTCGAGCGCAGCGTCGGGCGGGCCGACTCCACCTCATTCATGAACTACGACTGGCGTTACCTCGGCGGCCAGCACGCCGACGAGTTCTGGCAACGGTTCGCCTTCGCGTTCGACGCCGACGAGCTGGAGTTCCTCCGGCACGCGCCACACGCCGCGCTGGTTCCCGGAGGTGCGCCCTTCCACTCGATCAACTATTGGGCCGACGGCACCGGCGGTTACTCGCCGTACGTACCGGAGGTGTCCGTCGAGGGCTTCGAGCTGTCCCTGGCGCCACCGGCCACCGGCCCGCTCTTCGGCTACGGACAGCCGGTCTTCCTGGAGGTGGCCCTGCGCAATCTCGGCACCCAGGCGGTGGAGCTGCCGCCGGAAACGCTCGACCCGAAGACCGGCGCGCTGGAGATCCTGGTACGCCGGTACACCGGCGGCACCGGCAACGGGCTGGCCGAGGCGGTGCCGTTCGTGCCGATGATGCAGCGCTGCTACCAGCTCGACGAGTCAGCGGCGGAGACGCTGCCCGCCGGCGGCACGCTGCGCAACAACGTGAACCTCACCTTCGGCTCGGGCGGATTCACCTTCGCCGAACCCGGTGCCTACGACCTCATCCCGCTGCTCTCCTTCGCGGGGCGCGACCCCGAGGGGGAGGACGTGGAACTCATCATCCGCGGCCGGCCGCTGCGGATCCGGGTGGCCTACCCACAGGACCGGGCCGACGAGCGGGACGCCATGACGCTGTTCCGGCCCGACGTCGGCGCGTGGTTCGCGCTGGGTGGCGCCGCCGCCCTCGGGGGCGCCCGCGACGCCCTCGGCGAACTCTGCCAGGACCGCCGCTTCGCCCGTGGCGCGGCGGACCCGGTGGTCGCCAGCATCGTCCGCTCGATCGGCATCGAGACCGGACGGCCCAGCGTCCGGTTCCACGACGGACGCTTCCACCAGGGCGACGGTGACCCCGTCCTGGCGGCGCGGATCCTCGGCGAACTCGATCAGGGGGCGTTGCGCACGTTCGACGCGTACACCGCCCGCAGCACCGCGGCGCTGACCGCGCGATACCAGGCGGCGGCGACCCAGGACCAGGAGTGAGCGGCGGCGCGGCGGCATCGGCGGCGGCCGACCCACCGATGCCGCAGCGCCGGTTACGATACGGATCCCGCGCCCCCGATGCCTGTCACGATGATTACCGCGCTGACCGAAGGCCGAGGTGCGAAAGATGAGCGGTGCGCCGGCAGCACTCCTGGCCGACCTGTGGGCGGCGGACCGGCAACGCCAGAACGCCGCCTACACGGCCCTGATGGACACGACCAGCGTCCCGGTTCCCTGGGTGCACGACGTCTGGGCCGAGGTGGTGGCCAACCTGGCCCACCCGGACAACCACAACCGGGCGATCGCTGCCCAGATCCTCTGCAACCTCGCCGCCCACGACCGGACCGGGCGGATCCTCGACGACCTGGACGCACTCGTGAAGGTCACCCGCGACGAACGGTTCGTCACCGCACGGCACTGCCTGCGGTCGCTGTGGAGGGTGGGTCTGGGCGGCGACGCCCAGCGGCAGGCCATCGTCGCGGCGCTCGAGAGACGGTACCGGGACTGCGCGGGCGAGAAGAACGCGACGCTGATCCGCAACGACATCATCGAAGGCCTCCAGCGGCTGCACGCGGCCGTCGACGATCCCGCGATCGCGCCGACCGCGCGTGCCCTGATCGAGCTCGAACCGGATCCCAGGTACCGGCGCAAGTACGCCCGGCACTGGAACTGACACAGCCCGGGACGGCCGGCGCGGTCATGCGGTGCGGGGCCTCATCCGGTGCGGTCGCGTCCTGGGGTGGGGGGCTCCGGGTGTCGGTTGGCGAGGGCCCGCCGGGTCAGCACCCCGGCGGCCAGGAAGACCACACCGAGTAGCGTCCAATGCCCGGGGCCACCACCGTCGACGAGCAGGGCCGTCAGGACGACCGGTGCGGCGGCCGCGCCGAGGCTGCTCAGCAGAACGCTCGCCCCCTGGTACTGACCGAGGGCGTCCGGCGGGGCCAGGTCGTACGACAGCCCCGCCGCCGCCGTGGCGTGCAGGAGGTCTCCGACGGTGTAGACGACCGTCGCCAGCACCAGCAGGCCGACCGTGGGCGCGGGCGGCAGGCCGGACGTCGCGGCGTACAACAGCATCGCGGCCGCCAGCACGGCCCCACCCAGGCGCATCGCCCGGGCCGCCGACACGGCCGTCGGCGCACCCCGACCGACCCGGACGCTGAGCAGGACCGTCAGCACCGTGTTCGTCACCAGAACCACCGACACCGCCCAGCGGGGAGCCGTGGTCCGGGACGCTATCCACAACGGAACGATCAGCATCAGGACCACCTGGTGCATCGACAGGATGGCGGATGCCAGCCCGACGGCGAGGAAGCGCCGATCCCGAAGGGCCCTCGTCGGCCCACCGGAGGTCGGCGTCCGGCTCGGCGGGAACGCCGGCAGCCGCATCAGCAGCGCCGCGGAGACCAGATAGCTGAGGCAGTTGCCAACGACCAGCAGGACGTACGCCGACCGGGTGTCGGCGGCCAACGCGAAAGCCGCCAGCCCCGCCCCGATGCCGATCCCGACGTTTGCCACCGCCCGCAACGTCGCGAAGGCCCTGAGCCGTCCGTCGGGTCCGCCGACCGCGGCCACCAGGGCCGCCCGGACCGCCAGGTTTCCGGTGATCAGCAGCGCGTCGAGCACGGCCACCAGGAGGAACGCGGGGAACGAGCCGACCAGCAGGTACGCCGCGGCGACGGCGGCCTGCGACACCTGTAACAGGGCCCGCAGCGATCGCGGGTCAGCCCGGTCGGCCAGATAGCCCAGCGGAACACTGGCGGTCAGCCCGACGACACCGGCGATGCTGAGTCCGATCCCCACCGACACGGCGGGCAGCGCGACGCTACGGGTGAGGAACAACGCGACGCCCGCACCCCAGAGGCCTGAGCCGACCGTGTTGGCGAGGGTCGCGTACGACAGGGTCCGCAGGTCGCCGGTGGGAAGCGCCCGCAACATGGCCCCATTGGACCAGCCGGGGCCGCCCGGCCACGCCCCGGTGTGACCAGCCTCGCCCGCGACGCAGTCATCGCTCTGCGTGACGTATCACCGGTCCCACTGCAGTTGCTCACCCACAGTAGCCATTCGCTGCAGTGAACCGGGTCACACCTCGGGGCGGTATAGGCCTGGCGCTCCAGCTTCCGCCCTGGTCGCGCCGATTGTGGCGTGTGCGGTGAGTTGGGAGCCCCTGCCGGTAACTCCGGTGCTGCCTGGGGAGGCTGGGACGTGGGTAGACAATCCCCAGAAGGCGCCATCAATCGGATGACCGCTGCGGAGCCGGACGTATCCACACAGTCCGCCATTCGGCCGGGTCACCCAATGTCACGAATTGCTAGGTTTGCGGCTCGGCGCCACCAACGCCGACGGCCACCACCGGCCCCCACCTCTGACCGCCGGGCAGCACCCGAACAAGGGGAACCGACATGACAGCGAACCACCGCCTCGCCGACGCCACCCGCACCCACCGCCCACCCACCGTCAGCGTCGTCATCCCCACCCTCAACGAAGAACTCAACCTGCCCCACGTCTTCGCCGCCCTCCCCACCGACCTGCACCAGATCGTCCTCGTCGACGGCGGATCCACCGACAACACCATCACCACCGCCCGCCACCTACGCCCCGACGTCCACCTCATCCACCAAACCCGCACCGGCAAAGGCAACGCCCTGGCCTGCGGCTTCGCCGCCTGCACCGGCGACATCATCGTCATGATCGACGCCGACGGCTCCACCGACCCCACCGAAATCCCCCGCTTCATCAACACCCTGCTCACCGGCGCCGACTTCGCCAAAGGCTCCCGCTTCACCACCGGCGGACACAGCCACGACATCACCGCCCTACGCCGCCTCGGCAACGAAGCCCTCAACCTGCTCGTCAACACCCTCTTCCGCACCAACTTCCGCGACCTCTGCTACGGCTACAACGCCTTCTGGCGCCACACCCTGCCCACCATGGACCTACCCGACACCGCCCTACCCCGCCCCACCAACGGCACCAAACTCTGGGGCGACGGCTTCGAAATCGAAACCCTCATCAACATCCGCGTCGCCGCCAGCGGCCTCACCGTCACCGAAGTCCCCAGCATCGAACACCAACGCATCCACGGCACCAGCAACCTCAACACCTTCCGCGACGGCACCCGCGTCCTACGCACCATCCTCAACGAATACCGCCGCCACCGAACCCAACACCGCACCACCACCACCACCAACCACCACACCGCCGCCGCCCACCGCACCACCCCGGCCCACCGCACCACCCCGGCCCACCACGCGACGGCCCACCACGCGCCGGCCCACCACGCCGCCGCGCAGCCGGCGCCGCCGGTGTCCACCCCGACCCGCTCCACCCGGCCCGCGGGCCTCGCCGCCCTGCTGGGCGCCACCCCCCACCTGCGGCAGGCCA
>DASVVF010000799.1:0-2309 GCA_036386695.1 Catenuloplanes sp.
GCGGCCGGCGCAGCACGGTGTGGGCGTGGTTGCCGTCCGCGCTGGTGTTGTCGTACTCGATGAGCAGGTCCGGGGCCTGCAGCCGGTAGTAGTGCCGGGTCCCCGGCCGGGCCGGGCCCTCCCAGGCGAAGTGCAGCTCCGCACCGGCCAGGCGGGCGTTCTCCTGAGCGGCCAGCGCGGCCGGCAGCCGGTCCAGATGCACGGACAGCAGGGCGTCCAGCACGTCGCGGGCGGCCGGCTCCAGGTCGACGGCGGCGATCCCGGCCGGTTCTATCCGCGGCGCCAGGCGCGGGCTCACCGCGCTGCGGATGTCCTCCGGCGCCCGCTCGGCGACGATGGCCGCCGAGCGGGCCCGGGCACCCATCGCGGCGAGCAACTCGTGGCCCAGGTCCTCCTCCGGGGCCAGCGGCCGCACCACGGCCCGGCCGGCGTGGCTGACGTTGGCCGGATTGGCGCCCAGGAAGATCGGCGCGGGGGAGACCCGCCCCCCGGCGATGGTCATGGTGATCGAAAGGTGGTGGCCTTCGATCCGCCAGGACCAGTATTCGTCGCCGGGGGCGCCGAAGACCACGACCCGGTAGTCGTCGCTGTGCCGGTTGCGCCGCCAGTTCTCGGAGCGGTCCAGCACCTCCTCAAGGGCCATGATGGTGACCGCCTGGGCGTACGCGTGCGGGCTGAGCGCGGTGGCCAGCAGCCGGTGCGCGGCCTTGCGGGCCGCCCGGTCCATGTCGGCCAGGCACGACCCGGGCCGTGGCCGGGGCCGGTACTCGATCCAGCGGCGGGCCTTGGCGTCGGTGAACGGACGCCGGGCCCGGGTCAACTCCGATTCGTCCAGGGCGGCCAGGAACGCGGTGGCGGCGGCGCGCATCGCCGCCGCCAGGTTTTCGTTTCCCACCAGGATGTGTATACCCGCCCGACCGGTGCTCGGCCCGCCCGGATCAGGGCAGGGTGACCGTCACGGTGGTGCCGCCGCCGGGGCCGTCGGCCAGGCGGAGCTGGCCATGGTGGGCGGTGGCGATCCGTTGGCAGGTGGCCAGGCCGACCCCGGAACCGTCGATGTCGGGTCGCAGGCGGGTGAAGAGCTGCGTCACCCGGTGCCGGTCGCCGGCGGGGATACCCAACCCGTTGTCCTCGACCCGCAGCGCCCACCCCGGCCCGTCGGTGTGCCCGCTGACCCGCACCCGGCACGGTCGATCCGGGTGGCGGAACTTGACCGCGTTGGCGATCAGGTTCTGCAGCAGCACCCGCAGCTGCGTCCGGTCGCTCCGCAGCCGTCGGTCCTCGCCGTCCGCCCCCGACATCGGTTCCTGCGGCGACGACGTCATGATGGTGTCCACGCTAGAAGGTGACCGACCCGGGCGGGGGCGAAATGGGCAAGGCCCGGCCGCGGTCAGCCGTTCGCCGGCCCGCGCAGCAGCGTGGCCATCTGCGGCAGGTCGAAGAACGCCGCGGTCTGCGCCGCGGACGGGCTGCCGTGCTCCGGGTCCGCGCCGGCGTCCAGCAGCACGGTCACGGTGGCCGCCGACTGCCGGAACACCGCGGCGGCCAGGGCGGTCTGGCCCCGGTCGTTGGCCCGCGCCGGGTCGGCGCCGCGGGTCAGCAGCGCCGCCACCGTGTCCGGGTGGGCGTGGTACGCGGCCAGGATCAACAGCGTGTCACCCTTGTCGTTGGTGAGGTTGACCGGCAGCCCCGCGTCGACGTACCCGGCCAACTCAGCGGTCCGTCCCTGGCGGGCCAGGTCGAACATCTGGTGCGCGAAGGCGAGCGTTTCGTCGTCCAGTTCGTCGGCCATCGCGCAAGCCTAAGGCCCACCGCCGTGTTAACGTCGCCGGCGACCTGTCGACGGGAGCATCGTGGCGGAGAACGTCTACGTGGGCAACGCCGGCGCTGACGGCGCCGGCAACGGCGGTTGGCTGCTCGGGCATTTCATGCCCCCGGGCGACCTGCGGCACAGCGGTGACCTGGAGATCAAGTGGGGGGTGCACCCACGCGGTGACCGGCGGGCCGCGTGGGCCACCGACGAGCGGCGTACCGCCCTGTTGGTGCTGGTCACCGGTTGTTTCCACGTCGAGCTGCGGGACCGCACGGTGGTGCTGACCGAGCCCGGCGACTACATCGTGTGGGGTTCGGGTCAGGACCATTCCTGGTACGCCGCCGACGAGGGCACGACGGTGCTGACCGTACGTTGGCCGTCAGTGCCCGGCTGGAAGCTGCCGGCCGCGCCACCACCGTCCGGCTGACGCCGCCGGTTCCCACGGGGCCGCCCGGACGAAGCGTTCCCGGGCTCGGCGATCGGCGGGCGTGGTCCG
>DASVVF010000800.1:0-20176 GCA_036386695.1 Catenuloplanes sp.
GCCGAGGGGGTCGGCGACCCGGCGGCCGGTCGGCCGGTGGCGGCCGGCGGCCCGGCGGAACCCGACCCGCCGGGCGCGCTCTCCGCCGGGGCGACCCAGGACCCGCCGGGACGGGTGCCGCATCCGGTGAGGGCGGCGACGGTCGCGGCAAGTCCGAGACCGACGACGTTGCGGCGGGACACAGGCATGCCGGAGATCCTGGCACCTTCCACCAGGGGGCGGAAGTAGGGGGTTACGTCTCGTCGATGTCCCGGCTAAACTCGCCGCGTTCCTGGGCCTCGCGGCTCTGACGGTCGATGTGTGACTCGTACCAGATCGCCATGGGCACCCCAGTGGTCGCGCTGTGGGTCCGTACCGCCAGTTTAAAACGGCGTGGGAGCGCGGACGGGTCGGTGTCGCGTGCGGAATGCGCGGCCCGGCATTAGCGTCCTGGTGTGATCATTTTCGGGTTCCGTACGTCCATGCGTCAGCTGGCGGTTCTGATGCTCGTCTGCCGGGTGTGCGGCAACACCGCCGCGCAACAGCTGTGGAAGCGGGCGACGAAGTTCAGTCTGTTCTTCATCCCGCTGTTCTCGGTGCGCACCCGCTACCTGATGGGCTGCGGATTCTGCGGCTCCGAGTACGCGGTGTCGCGCGCGGAGGCCCGCCGCCTGGGCGCCTGACGACGCGGCGCGGGCCGGCCAGGCCCGGCACGGTGGTGTGGAATGCCTCGACCCACCCCGGGGGACCGGGCCATCACGCTGACCATCAACGGGCTCAGGGCGCAGACGGCACGGGCTCAGGCCGCAGACGTCAGGTGGGCGACCAGCACGGCGACCTCGCCGCGTAGCCGCTCGGCGCGTTGCGGGTGTCCGGCGAGGTCGTAGTCGCGGGCGGCGGCCTCCCGTTCGGCCACCTCGCGGCGCACGATGGCATCGATCTGCGCGCCGGTCAGGATCCGTCGCTCGGCCTCGGCGGCACCGACCCCGATCGCGATCTGCTCGATCGCCAGTCCCTCGTCGGCCGACGGCGCTCTGGTGATCGCCTCGGCGTTGTCGATCGCCGCGAGCGCCGAGCGCAACGCCGCGACGGCGACGCGGTCGCCGGCTTTCATGGCGGCGGGCAGGGCGGTGCGCAGCCGCTGCCGCAACGGCTGGCCGGGTCGGTCCGGGTCGGGTTCGGTGATCACGGCCGGGACCATACAGCGGCGCGGCGCGCCGGTCGATCGGGATTCGCCGTCCCATTCACGCCGGTTCATGCGGACAAGGCCGACAGCGGCGCCGTGATCAGCCGGAACGGTAGCCGAAGCGGCCTTGACAACCCCGGTTGGGATCCATAATCCTCAGTGAATTGTATCGTTTCAGATGCCTGGAGTTCGACCCGGACCGGCCCGCTGACGCGGACCGCGCCGACCTCGCCGACGCGAGCCTGAACGACCCGGCCAGTTGCCCTTCGGCAGGCAGCCGTTCGGTGCTGGGCCGGGTCCCGCGCGACACCCAGGAGAGCCAGAATGAGATCTCGTACCGGAAGCCGCCGCGGACCAGCGGCGCTCCTCTTCGCCCTGGTCGCCAGCGGGGCGGCGACCGCACTCGTGCTCAGCGGCCCGACGCCGGTGTCCGCGCAGCCGCGCGCCGCCGGGCAGCCCCCGGGTCACGGCGGCGGCCGCCCGGCGGCCGTCCAGCTCGAACATCTCGACCGCGGCCTGGTCGCCGCCGCCACCAGCGAAGGGGTGTTCCTCAGCTGGCGGCTACTCGGGCACGAGGTCTCCGGGCGCACCGGCGCCGGCCTGATCGCCGCCGACTTCCACGTGTACCGCGACGGGCGGCGGATCGCGACCGTCACGGACAGCACCAACTACCTCGACCGGGCCGGTGCGGCCACGGCCAGTTACCGGATCGCCGCCGTGGTGCGCGGTCGGGAGGTGGACCGCAGCGCGGCGGCGTCGCCGTGGTCGAGCGGGTACCGCGACCTGCCGCTGAAGAAGCCGGCCGACGGAGTCACCCCGACCGGCGAGGCCTACACCTACGCCGCCAACGACCTGAGCGTCGGTGACGTCGACGGGGACGGGCAGTACGAGTACGTCGTCAAGTGGGACCCGTCGAACTCCAAGGACGTCTCCCAGGTGGGCTACACCGGCCCGGTGTTCATCGACACCTACCGGCTCGACGGCACCCTGTTGCACCGCATCTCGCTGGGCGTCAACATCCGTGCCGGCGCGCACAACACCCAGTTCCTGGTGTACGACTTCGACGGCGACGGCCGTTCCGAGATGATGTTCAAGACGGCGCCCGGTACGAAGATCACCCGGTACCACCGCAACGGCACGGTGGCCTCCGAGCGGTTCATCACCATGCCGTGGCAGGACGTGCGGGCGGGCTACAAGCACACCGACGACTACCGGCTCTCACCGGCCGGGTACTACCAGAAGGTCGTCGACATGTTCCTCGGCTGGCACCGGCACCCCGAGGTGGTGGCCGGGCGTTGGCCGGCCACCGTGGAGCAGGCCCTGGGCCTGACGCCGACCCGCCCCAGCCCGCTGTCCCGCGCGGACGCGCAGGCGTTGGCCGACCACTTCATCGACGTCTACGCCCCGGCCCGCAGCCCGCGCAACGTGCTGCGCAACGTCCAGGGCTTCATCGTCGACGGGCCGGAGTACCTGAGCGTGTTCGACGGCGCGAGCGGCCGGGAACTGCAGACCATCCGGTACAAGCCCGGCCGGCACGACGACGGCCTGATGTGGGGCGACTACGCGTTGCCCAGGATCGAGCCGGCCAACCGGGTCGACCGGTTCCTCGCCGGGGTGGCGTACCTGGACGGCCGGCACCCGTCGGCGGTCTTCGCCCGCGGGTACTACACCCGCGCGACGGTGGTGGCGTACCGGTGGGACGGCCGGCGGCTGCGCGAGGAATGGTTCGTCGACAGCGGGTGGGTGCCGATGAGCAACCCGTTCAACGACAACCCGCACGGGCGCAACGGGACCGACCCGCGGTTCGGCACACTGACCACCCAGGGCTTCCACTCGCTGAGCGCGTCGGACGTCGACGGCGACGGCAAGCAGGAGATCGTCTACGGCGGGGCGACCATCGACCACGACGGGTCGCTGCTGTACTCGTCGTTCGCGCCGCTGCCCCCGGGCAGCGCCGCCCCCGGCCAGAGCGCCCGGCTCGGCCACGGCGACGCCATGCACGTCACCGACATCAACCCCGACCGCCCCGGCCTCGAGGCCTTCACCGTGCACGAGGGCGCCACCAACGCCCCGTACGGCATGGCGATGCGCGGCGCGGCCACCGGCGACGTCCTGTTCGGGGCCGACTCCGGCCGCGACACCGGGCGGGGGATGATCGGCGACATCCTGCCCGACGTACGCGGCATCGAGTCGTGGGCCAGCCTGCCCGGCGGCACGGAGGCGTCCGGCATCTACACGGCGACCGGTCAGGTGCTACCCGGCCCGATCCCCGGCACCAACATGAGCATCCGGTGGGCCGCCGACATGACGACCCAGATCGTCAACGGTGCGCTGGAGGTGACCCCGAGCATCGACGACTGGCGGCGCGGCCGGCTGCTCACCGCGGAGGGGACCCGTACCAACAACGGCACCAAGGGCAACCCCGGCCTGGTCGCCGACGTCTTCGGAGACTGGCGCGAGGAAATGCTCACCCGCACCGTCGACAGCTCCGCGATCCGGATCTACCTCAGCACCGAGGTGACCAACCGCAAGCTGTACACCCTCATGCACGACCCGCAGTACCGGGCCGAGGTGGCCCGGCAGCAGACGACCTACAACCAGCCATCGTACCCCGGCTTCTACCTCGCCTCGGACCTCGACTGGACCAAGGTGCCGGTACCGCGCTACTGGGCGCCGGGCAGCATCGACGCGCTGCGCGCCACCCTGGACGGATACGTGGCGAGCCGGGCGGTCAGCGGTCTGGTCGTGTTGCGGCTCAAGGCCGCCGTGGCGCTGGCCGACTGGCACGTCCAAACCGGACAGACCGGTCGGGCGACGCAGGAGCTGGAGCGCTTCGTGCGGTACCTGGAACGGCCGGGGCGCTTCGACACCGTGTCCGCGGAGGCCCGTGCCGCGCTGACCCACCGCGCCCAGACCGTGATCGCCATGCTGTCCTGACGGTGCGCCGGGCCGGGGGCGGCAATCGCGCGCCCCCCGGCCCGGTCCATCGCCACGCGCCGCCGGTCCATCGCCACGCGCGTGTCCATTTCCCTCACGTTCATTCCTCGGCGGGCTCGAGCAGCGGGCGGCCGGCGGCGATGGCCTGCAGTGCGGCGAGGTGTCCGTTGAGGGCCTGCCGTCCCTCGGCGGTCAGCGATACCCACGTGCGGATACGTGAGCCGGCCATCGCCCGACGAAGCAACACATAGCTGGCGCGCTCCAGAACGGCGAGGTGCTTGCTGAGCGCGGAATCGCTCAGCTTGAGCGTGTCCCGCAGCGCGCCGAACTCGATGGACTCGGTGGCGGCCGCGAGCCCGCAGATCTGCAACCGGTGCACGGCGTGGATGACCTCGTCGAATTTGACGACGGTCATCGGTGCAGCAACCGGTGACGCTGCTGGCGGGTGAGCCAGACCCGGCCCGCGGCCACCAGGACGGGCACGGCCACCCCCGCGGCGATCAGCGCCCACGAGTGCCCGATGCGGTCCAGCAGGACGGCGCTGCCCCAGACGACCGGCAGGATCAGCAGCACGTAGACAAAGAAGCCCACGACCTGGGGGCCGCGAGGGCGGCGCGGCGAGATGCCGGCGCGTTGCCACTCGCCGATGCCTGCCAGGCTGACGAAGGCGTAGAGCGTGAAGGGGACCGCGATCACGCTGATCACGGGGTTGTGCAGGACGCCGACGGCGATGCCGGCGCCGAGCAGTAGACCCATCGCCGGGTAGTACCAGCGGGGGCGGCGGGGAAATCGGTCGGCGAGCTCGGCGCGCTGTGCGTCCAGCTCGCCGAGCGCCGTGGTGGCGGCGCGCTGGGTGGTGTCGGGCGCTCCTGCGGAGCCGTGCATGGCCCCCCCTTTCCTCAGAGGAAAGGGTAGCAGCGGCCGGCCACTGTGGAAATCCCGGCCAGGTAGCGCGGCCGGGTCACCCTGATCGCCGCTCGAGTTCGCGCTTGATGCGGCCCAACGTCTGGCGCATCCCGTCGCGGTTGGCCTGCGGTCGCCGCTTCGCGACGCGGCCGGTGAAAACCCGCCCCAGCGTGACCGACATCCGGTTGCGCCGGTCCTGCCAATACTCGGTGATCAAGGTACCGCCGGCTGTCGGCGCCAGCCGATACCCCCAGCGGGAAACCGGCTGGCCGAAGGTGCTCACGTCGAACGCGAACTCCCGGCCCGGCTCGGCGGTCACCACCCGGCAGGTGGTGAACCACAGGTAACCGGCGCGCCGGTTCCAGCCGATGAACCGCTCCGGCTGGTGCCCACGACGCCGCCACACCCAGACGGCGAAACACTCGGAGCTCCACACGGCCATGCGGCGCACGTCCGACACTGCCGCGTACACCTCGTCCGGCGGCACCGCCACGCTGATCCGTTCCTGGACCTCGTCGGCCATGAGCATCACCCTAGTGCCCTGGCCGGCACGGCTGAGCCGGCTCGTGCTCGGGCGCCTCCCACGAGCACGACGGCGGTACGCTACCGGCCCGTGACGACGTCGTTGACGCAGCGCAGCACGGTCGGCGCGGTCAACCCCACGGGGTCGAGGCCCGCCGGGCACTCGACGGCGAATGTGTGGGTCTCGCCGGGCAGCAGGGTCACCAGCATGTCGTCGACGGTGGCTTCCGGGTGCAGCCGGTCGGCGAACAGGCACAGGTGACGGGTGAACGTCTGGGCGGTCACCGAAACGTCGAAGCCGGCCGCCGTGACAGCCGTCGTGACCGTGAGGCCCGCTGGCCCGTACGCCAGGTCCTTGTCCTCGACGAAGGTCCAGAACGCGCGCTCGCCGGTCGGGGTGGTGGCCACCAGGAACTCATGGTCGGCCTCGCCGGCGGTGGCGACGGCGGGTGGCACGGCGACGCTCGCCTGGCTGAGGCGGTCCACGATGAGCCGGGTCTCATGCTCGGCGAGGATCTCGCCCGCCAGGGTCATCCGGCGGATGGTCAGGGGACCACGCCAGGATGCGGTGCCGTCGTTGACACCGATCGCGGCGAGGCCCCCGGCGCGTGGCTGGATGGTCAACAGCCGCGGCGCGTAGGCCCGGCGCAGCGCGTACCAGAGGGGCTTGAGACGGCCGTCGCCGTCGATGGCCGCCCAGGAGGTGACCGGCCAGCAGTCGTTGAGCTGCCAGAGCACGGTGCCCATGCAGCGTGGTCGCAGTGACCGGAAGTGCTCGACACCGAAGGCGATCGCCTGCGCCTGGTTCAGCTGGGTGAGGAAGTGCCACTCGTCGACGTCGCGGGGCACGGGCAGGTGCGGTGCCATTCCGCGGGTCAGTTTGGCGTTGCCGTCGGTCGCCTTCTGGTGGTGCAGTACGCCCGGCGAGTCCGCCGTGAGGGGAACGTCGTGCACTGCCCGGCGCAGCGTCGACCAGGTGGGCGGCCCCTGGAAGCCGAACTCCGCGAGGAAACGCGGCGCGTAGTCGCGGTAGACGGTGTAGTCGCGCTCGTTCCACACGTCCCAGATGTGGCGCACGCCGTGCTCGTCGAGGTTCGGGTGCAGCTCCATGGATCCGGAGTACGGGCTACCGGGCCAGTACGGGCGGCTCGGGTCGGTCTCGGCCACCGCCTTCGGCAACACATCGAGGTAGTAGCCGGCGCCCCAGGTGCGCTCGCCGATCGCCTCCTTCCACGTCCAGTCGAAGTAGCCCCAGATGTTCTCGTTGTTGCCGTTCCACAGCACCAGACTCGGATGCGGCATCAGGCGTGCCACGTTCTCGCGGGCCTCGGCCACCACCTCTTCGCGCAGCGGACTCTCCTCGGGGTACGCGGCGCACGCGAACAGGAAGTCCTGCCACACCATCAGCCCGAGCTCGTCGCAGGCGCGGTAGAAGTCGTCACTTTCGTAGATGCCGCCGCCCCAGACGCGTAGCAGGTCGTGGTTGCCGGCCTTGGCCTGAGCGAGCCGGGTGCGATAGCGCTGCGGGGTGACCCGGCTGGGGAAGCAGTCGTCGGGGATCCAGTTGGCTCCCCGCGCGAAGACCGGTACGTCGTTGACGTACAGCGTGAAGGACGAGCCCTGATCGTCCGCGGTGGTATCCAGGCGGACCGTGCGGAAGCCGATCCGCCGCTGCCAGGTCTGCAGCCTGGTGCCGTCCTGGCGGGCCAGTTCGACGACCGCCTCGTACAGCGGCTGGCCGCCCAGGCTGTGCGGCCACCACAGGTGAGCGCCCGGCACCACCACCTCGACGGCGACCTCGTCGGTGTCGGTGGGCACCACCACCTCGCGGGTGATCCCGGCGACGGTGGCCCGCAGGCACAGCGGCGCCCGGTCGGTGTCGCGTCCGGAGCGCGCCACGTCGATGAGGAAACGTGCCCTTCCGGCACCGCCGTCGAGCGACACCACCGGCCGGACCCGATGCAGGCGGGCAGTCGACCAGGTCTCCAGCGCGACCGGCCGCCAGATCCCCGCCGTGACCAACGTCGGGCCCCAGTCCCAGCCGAAGTTGCACGCCATCTTCCGGATGAAGTTGAACGGCGCCGGATAGTTGTTCGGCAGGGTCCCGAGTTCGTCGCGCACCTGCTGCGCGTAGTCCCAAGCCGGGTCGAACAGCACGGCCAGGTGGTTCTCGCCCTCGCGGAGCAGCTCGTCGACGGCGAACCGGTAGGAGCGGTGCATGTTGCGGGTCCGGGCGACCTCGGTGCCGTTGAGCAGCACGGTGGCCACCGTGTCGAGGCCCGAGCAGACCAGGTCGACGTGCTCGGCCGGCGATCCGGGCGTCCAACTGAAGGTGGTCTCGTAGCGCCACGGCTGCCAACCGATCCAGTCGACCGCGATCTCGTTCAGGTCGAGGTAGGGGTCGGGAATCAGCCCGGCGTCGAGCAGGTCTGTGTGGACGCAACCCGGGACCGTCGCCGGGACCGCGGTGGGAACGTGCGACCGGGCCCGCGGGGTCGCTCCAGCGCCGGGTGTCAGCGTCCACCCGGTGGAGATCTCACGCCGGGAGTTGGTCATCGAGCTTCACCACCGTAGGCACGGTGGCGATTATCCGCCCCGGCCGGGACCGCACCGCAACCGCCCACTAGCTCGCCGAGGGCGCCGGCCCGGCCGGCCGGGCGTCGGCGCGGCGATGCAGCGCCCGCCCGACGAGGTGCCGGACCGCCACGATCGCCGCCGCCGACAACACCTGCTCCCATCCGCCCACCAACGCCAGGCGCAGCAGCCCGGCGGCCAGCCACAGGTCCAGGGCGACCCCCAGCGCCACCCCGACGTCGCCGGTCCGCAGCAGCGCTATCGCGCCGCTGATCAGACCGGCGGCGACGCAGCACAGGGCCGCGTACTGGACGACCGCGCTCACCGTCACTGCCCTCCGGGCCGATGCCGGGCGGTCAGCCCGGCGGGCTCGTCCCGATCGGCCGGGCCCGCGTCGGACCCGTCCGAGTCCGACCGGCGGCGGGCGAGTTCGGCCCGCTCCTCCTTGATCTCCCGGCTGAGGAAGAAGTTCAGCGCGGTACGGATCGCCGCGATCGCGGCCAACTCGCCGATCTCCCGCAGGGTCGGGGCGATCGCGGTGCGCAGGATGTCCGCGGCGAGTTGGAACTCCAGGCCCAGCGCGAGGAAGCGGCCCAGGCTCAGCCGGACCGGCACGAACTTCTCCGGCTGCCGGGTGCGCAGCCCGACGATCACGAACCGGACGAACGCCGCCATCGCCCCCACGAAGATGATCAGCGCACCGGCCGCCTCCACCAACCGGACCAGCGCGTCGACCACGTGCGAGAGCCGTTCTTCGCTCAGGAACTGATCCATGCCGTCACGCTAACCGCCCACCCGGGTGCCTACCGGGCGAATGGTCGGCCTGCGCTTGTCGAGGGCGGGCGTCACGCCGCCCCCACCCGGCGTCAGTCGCTCGTCAGCACGTCGGCGAGGTTGAACCGGACCGGGCGTTCGAGCTGGGCGTAGGTGCAGGAGCGGGGTTCGCGGTCGGGGCGCCAGCGTTCGAACTGGGTGGTGTGGCGGAAGCGTTCGCCTTCCATGTAGTCGTAGCGGACCTCGACCACGCGTTCCGGGCGCAGCGGGACGAAGGAGAGGTCCTTGCCGGCGTTCCAGCGGCTCTGCTCGTTGCGTCGGGGGGTGCGTTCGCCCTGTTCGTGGGCGGCCCAGTTCCACGGGTGATCGTCGAACGTCGTGACGAGGTGCGCCAACTCGACGAACAGCTCCTGGCGGACGGCCATCGGGAAGGCGCCGATGACGCCGACGGAGACCAGCGTGCCGTCGTCGTTGTAGAGCCCGAGCAGCAGCGAGCCGACCCGGTCGTCGCCGGACTTGTGCAGCCGGTAGCCGGCCAGGACGCAGTCGGCGGTGCGCTTGTGCTTGACCTTGCTCATGACCCGCTTGTCCGGCTGGTAGGTCAGCTCGGGGTCCTTGGCGATGAGCCCGTCGAGGCCGGCGCCCTCGAACTGGCCGAACCAGCGCCGGGCGGTGTCCTCGTCGCGGGTGATCGGGGTGGTGTGGATCGGCGGTCGCGCGTCGGCCAGGGCCCGGTCGAGCAGCTCCCGACGCTCGATGAAGGGCCGCTCGGTCAGGTCCTCGTCGCCCAGCGCGAGCAGGTCGAAGGCGACGAAGCTGGCCGGGGTCTGCTCGGCCAGCAGCTTCACCCGGCTGGCGGCGGGGTGGATGCGCTGCTGCAGCGCCTCGAAGTCGAGGGTGTTGCGGGCCGTGTCCGCGACGATGATCTCGCCGTCGATGACGGCACGCTGCGGGAAGTTGGCCAGGACCGCCTCGACGACTTCGGGGAAGTAGCGGGTCATCGGCTTGGTGTTGCGGCTGCCGATCTCCACTTCGTCGCCGTCGCGGAAAATCACCGCCCGGAAACCGTCCCACTTCGGCTCGTAGCACTGCTGGGCTGGGATCTCACCGATGGGCTTGGCGAGCATCGGCAGCACGGGCGGCATGACAGGCAGGTCCATGAGGGCATCGTCTCCCATTGGCCGGTGATGCCGACCGGCATCCGGACGGGTGAGCGGGTGGTCGCTTCGCCGCGGCGGCGGCACCCGCCCAGGCCGCTTCGCCGTCACATCCGCCAGCATCCCCGGCGACGGACGGCGATGTCGCAGGCTCGCCGAATCGTCCCACTCCCGACGACGGTGCGGCTCAGGGGAGCGCCAGTGCCCCACTCACGTTGTGCTCGGCGATCCCGCCGACGCCCGCCACCCGAGCCGGCCCATGCTGGGCGCGCCGCATGAACCATCCATCCCGGGGCCGCGCCGATAGATCAACATATCCCTTTAGAGGGATCATGGCCGATTAGAGATCATCGTGCCGGTTTCGCCGCCTTGCGGGCATACACTGCCGCTTGTCCGCAGTGGTCTTCTGTCCCGTGGAGGCGACCATGGCCAGCGACCGGCCGATCTTCGTCGTGGGTTGTGCCCGGTCGGGCACCACGATGCTGCAGCTCATGCTGCATGCCCATGCCCGGATCGCGATCCCGCCGGAAACCCGGTTCGTGATGGACGCCTACCGGCAACGGCGCCGGTTCGGCGACCTGCGCGACGCCGACAACCGCCGCCGCCTGGCCGGGTGGATCGTCGACCGGCCGCAGACCCGCTTCACCGACCTGGGACTGGACGCCGAGGACGTCACCGCGCAGATCGTGGCCGCCCCGCCCACCCTCGGCTCCGCCCTGGGCGTGGTGTTCCGGGCGTACGCCCGCCGGTTCGACAAGCCGCGTTGGGGCGACAAGCGGCCCGCGTACCTGTCGAACCTGGACCTGATCCTGCGGCTGTTCCCGGACGCGCAGATCGTCAACATCGTGCGCGACGGACGGGACTGCGTGGCGTCGCTCAAGGAGATGCCGTGGCACCACGGCGACATCTACAGCTCGGTCTCGGCCTGGGCCCGGGCCTACGACGACGGCCGCCGGGCCGCCCGGGCCCTCGACGCGACCTCCTACTACGAGGTCCGGTACGAGAACCTGGTGCGCGACCCCGCCGACGAACTCGCCGCCCTGTGCCGGTACCTCGACGAGGAGTACGACCCCGCGATGGCCAGGCCGTCGCAGCTCGCGGCGGTCGCCGTACCGGCGCACAAGACCTGGCACGCCCGGACCCGCTCCGAGGTGACCACCGAGCGGATCGGTAGCTGGCGGGAGCGGCTGACCGCGGCCGAGATCGCACTGTGCGAGGCGGCCCTCGGCGAGCGGCTGCGGGCCTGCGGCTACCCGTTGTCCGGGGCACCGGCGCCGCGCGCCGGTGAGCGCGTGCGGTACCGGCTGGTGGCCGCGCGGCACCGCCTGGCGCCGGTGAAGCGGGCCGCCGTCGGGCGCTTCCGACACCTGACCCGTGGCCCGGCGGTGGCGGCTCAGCTCACCGCCGCCCAGCAGGCGGCGACGCTCACCGGGCCGCGCCGACCACCGGTCTGATCGGCAGATGCGCACAGTCACCAGGCGGTGCCCCTGAGTCCGGTTTGAACCATTGTCGACTCCCCTCCGTGACCATGTGCGGGAGGCGGTCTGGGCGATGAGCCGAGATGGGTGGCGAGGTGCACACCCGCCGGGCCGCCCGTGACTGCTTGCCCCCCGTACCGGGAGAGTCCTTGTTGAGAACCTTGTTGGTGGACAACGTCGACGCGCACACGTACAACCTGTTCCAACTGATCGCGCAGGCCCAGGACGCCGAACCGGTGGTGATCCGCAACGACACGGCGGACGGCGTCGACCTCGACGACTTCGACAACGTGGTGATCTCGCCCGGACCGGGTCATTTCCGCACCGACGGGGCGCCCGGGCTCTCCGGGCAGGTGCTCGCCCAGGGCACCATCCCGGTCCTGGGGGTGTGTCTCGGTCAGCAGGGCATCGGGCTGACCGGGGACTCCGACGTCGCTCCCACCCCGATCGCTCCGCGGGGCCACCTCGCCGAGATCCGCCACGACGGCCGGGGACTGTTCCGCGACATCCCCCAGGCGTTCACCGCCGTGCGCTACCACTCGATGCGCATCCGCGACGCGCTACCCGCGGAGCTGGAGGGGACCGCCTGGTCGGCCGACGGGATGCTGATGGGGCTGCGGCACCGGGACCGCCCGCTCTGGGAGGTCGAGTTCCACCCGGAGTCGGTGCTGACCGAGTACGGCCAGCGGCTGTTCGTCAACTTCCGGGATCTCACGCTGGCCCGCCCGCAGGCCCGCCGCCGCACCCCGGCCACCACCCCGGCCAGCCCGACCACCCCGACTACCGCCCCGGCCCCGGCGGCGCTCCCGGCCCCGGCGGCGCTCCCGGCCCCGGGCGCGGTCGCGGCGTCCGCTGCCACCACCGGCCCCGGCGGGTACCGCCTGCACCGCAGGGTGCTGCGCTGGTCGGTCGACCCGGAGTTGGCCTTCACCCGCCGCTTCGCCGCCGCCCCGCACGCCTTCTGGCTGGACAGCTCGCGGGTGGAGCAGGGGCGGGCCCGGTTCTCCTTCTTCGGGGACGGCACCGGCCCACTGGCCGAACTCGTGCGCTACGAGGTGGCCACCGGCACCATCGAGATCGAGCAGCCGGGGCAGCCGCCGCGCCGGCGCGGCGGCAGCGTCTTCGACTACCTGAAGACCGAGCTGGCCCGCCGCCGGGTGGACGACCCGACCCTGCCGTTCGACTTCACCTGCGGGTACGTGGGGTACTTCGGCTACGAGATGAAGGCCGACTGCGGATCGACCAACCGGCACCGCGCCGCCACGCCGGACGCCTGCTGGCTGTTCGCCGACCGGATGGTCGTGGTCGACCACCAGGAGCAGTCGACGTACGTCCTCTGTCTCGCGGCGGACACCCCGGAGGGCCTGGCCGGCGCGACCGGCTGGCTGGACCAGACGGTGGCGTTCCTGCGGACCCAGCAGTCGGCGCCGCCGCAGGTCATGGTCGGCGCGCGCTGCGGTGGCGAGACCACGGTGGAGCCGTGGCTGGTCCGCGACCGCGAGCGGTACCTGGCCGACGTCGACGCCTGCAAGCGGGAGCTGACCGCCGGCGAGAGTTACGAGATCGGCCTGAGCAACGCGGCCTGGTTGCCGGCCGTCGGTGACCCGCTCGGCTACTACCGGATGCTGCGCCGCTACAACCCGGCCCCGTACGCGGCGTTCCTGCGCTTCGGCGACGTCGCGGTGGCCAGCTCCGCCCCGGAGCGGTTCCTCAAGATCACCCGGGACGGCACGGTGGAGACCCGCCCGACCAGCGGCACGGCGGCGCGCGACGAGCGGCCGGCCGAGGACGCCCGGTTGCGCGCGGCACTGGCCAACAGCCCCCGGGTGCATGCCGAGAATCTGATGATCGTCGACCTGCTGCGCAACGACCTGGGCCGGATGTGTCAGGTGGGCTCGGTGGAGGTGCCGACGTTGATGGCCACGGAAACGCATGCCACCGTGCACCAGCTGGTGGCCACCGTACGGGGCCAGCTGCTGCCCGACGCGGACGCGGTGGACTGCGTGCGGGCCTGCTTCCCGGCCGGCTCGGTGACCGGCGCGCCCCGGCTGCGTACGTTGGAGATCATCGACGCGGTGGAGACCGAGGCGCGTGGCGTCTACTCCGGCGCCATCGGCTTTCTGTCCTGCAACGGGACCGCTGACCTGAACACCGTCATCCGGACGGCCGTGTTCGTCGATGGCCGGATGCACCTCGGGGCCGGCAGCTCGATCTTCCTCGACTCCGAGCCCGCCGACGAGTACGACGAGATCCTGCTCAAGATGGCCGCGCCGATGCGCGCGTACCGGGCGTGGCGGGCGGCCAACCGTCCCGTTCAGCGGCGCCCGCGTGCGGCGGTCGACCGGGTGGCCGGGGCGGGCGCCCTGGTCACCGGAGGGGCGGGGCGGTGAACGACGAGCTGCCGGAGCGTGGCTGCGGCCAGCCGCGGCTGACCAGTGGCCGCTGCGGCGGATGGCCCAGGGATGTCCGACGGACGTTGCGGCGCCGGCCCCGACGCGCGCAGCGCGCCACGTGAAGGCCCGCCTCAGAGCCGGGCGACCAGCTCCTCGCCCAGTGGCCACGGGCCGTACCCACTGGCGGACTCGATGTGTCCCGCGTCGCCGGCGTCGACCAGCTCGGCGCCCCAGTCCTCGGCGTACCGCTCGAACTGCCCGTAGGTGGTGTACGGGTCGGTCCGGCTGGCCACCAGGATGGCTCGGAACGGCAGCCTGGCTCGCGGCACCATCCACTGTGGTTCCGGCGGGTCCCCGGGCCGGGGTGTCCAGTTCGGATTGATGTGCGGCGGGGTGACCAGCAGCGCTGCGCGTACCGGTCCGGTGTGGCGGTGCGCCCACCCGGCGATGGTCAGGCAGCCGGCGCTGTGCGCGATGAGGACGGCCGGCTCCGGGTCGGCGGCGACGGCGTCCTGCAGGGCGGCGACGGCGCGTTCCAGGTCGAACGGCGGCCCCGGCGGGCGCGGCGCCCACCGGTATTCCGGGTGGGCGTCGGCCCAGCGCCGCATCCAGTGCTCCGGTCGGGGCGTTCCCCGGCCCGGCACGAGGAGGTATCGGGTCACCTGGCGCAGTATAGATTGACTCCGATTGACCGGTGGTCGGGCGGCGAGCATGGGCAGGATGGAGTCCGAACCCGCCGAGTCAGAGGAGAAATCGCCATGGAGCACACCTATCGGGTCACGGAGATCGTCGGCTCGTCGCCGGACTCGATCGACCAGGCCATCCGCAACGCGATCGCCCGGGCGAACGAGACGGTGCGCCACCTGGACTGGTTCGAGGTGATCGAGACCCGGGGCCACATCGTCGACGGGGCGGTCGGACATTTCCAGGTCACGATGAAGATCGGCTTCCGCCTGGAGAGCGGCGGCGCGGCCGGGTAGGGCCGGCGCGCCTGCGGTCCCGGCGGCTGCGGAACGGACAACCAGCTGTAAGTGATCCGTAACCTTCCGTCCAGGCCCGGTGGGGCCTACCCACCGGTACCCTGGGCCGTCGGAGGTGAGGCATGGGCATCCAGCCACCCGTGGCGTTGATCCGGTCCGACGCGGTGATCCGCGACCGGGCCGAGGCGGAGGGCTACGTCGCCTCCATCTGTTTCAAGACCGGCCCACCGGCGCTGCTCGGAGCGGAACTCGAATTCACCGTCCATCACGCCGACGACCCCACCCGTCCCCTAGAGTCCGATGTGCTCGCCGCCGCGCTCGGCGCGTACGCCCCACCCGTGTTGAGTCCCGACAGCCCCGCTGTGTCATTGCCGGCGGGCAGCCAGGTCACCGTCGAACCCGGCGGCCAGGTCGAGATCTCCACCCCGCCGCACCCGTCGCTGGCCGCGCTGCACACCGCCACCGAAACCGACCGGCGGCACCTCATCCACCTGCTGGCGCGCGCCGGGCTGCGGCTCGGCCGCAGCGGCCTCGATCCGCACCGGCCGCCACGCCGGATCGTGCACGCCCCCCGCTACGCCGCGATGGAACGCTCCTTCGACCGGCGCGGCCCGCACGGGCGGGTGATGATGGGTTCCACCGCCGGGCTGCAGGTCTGCCTGGACGCCGGCGAACCGGAGCGGGTCGCCGGCCGCTGGGCGGCCCTGCACGACGTCGGGCCGCCCCTGCTCGCCGCCTTCGCCACCAGCCGACGGCACGCCGGACACGACACCGGGTGGGCGTCCGCGCGGATGGCCGCCTGGCTGGGCATCGACCCGGCCCGCACCGCGCCCGTCACCGGGGACGACCCGGCGCGGGCCGGGGCCCGGTACGCGGTGGACGCGCCGCTGCTGTGCCTACGCCGGCCGCAGGAGTGCTGGGACCCGCCGGCCGCGGTCAGCTTCGCCGACTGGGCCGACGGCGCGCTGCCCTCGCCGCCCACCGCCGCCGACCTGGACTACCACCTCACCACGTTGTTCCCGCCGGTGCGTCCGCGCGGCTACCTGGAGGTCCGGTACCTCGACGCCCAGGCCGACGGCGAGTGGATCGTGCCGGTGGCGCTGCTCACCGCGTTGCTGGCCGACGACGCCACCGTCGACGCGGCGCGCGACCTGGCCGCCCCGGCGACCGGGCGGTGGACCGCCGCCGCCCGCCACGGCCTGGCCGATCCGGCGGTCGCCGCGGCCGCCACCGCCCTGCTCGACCTGGCCTGCCGGTCGTTGGACCGCACCGACCTGCCGGGGTCGACCCGCGACACGGTCGCCGAATCCGTCACCCGCCGGCTCGAGGATCGGAAAGGCACCCGTTGACCCAGCACATCGAGGTCCTGCGGGGCCGCATCGCCGCCGAGCTGGACCGCAGCCGCGCCCGCACGGTGGCGCTGACCGAAGCGGTCGACGAGCCGGACCTGATCCGGCAGCATTCACCGCTGATGTCACCGCTGGTGTGGGACCTGGCCCACGTCGGCAACCAGGAGGAACTCTGGCTGGTCCGCGACGTCGGCGGTCGGGCGCCGGTGCGTGAGGACATCGACGAGCTGTACGACGCGTTCAAGCACCCCCGCAGCCGGCGCCCCGGCCTGCCGCTGCTCGACCCGGGGCAGGCCCGCGGATACGTCGGCACGGTCCGCGACAAGGTGCTCGACCTGCTGGCCACGGTGCCGATGGGCGGCCGTCCGCTGCTCACCGACGGGTTCGCCTTCGGCATGATCGTGCAGCACGAGCAGCAGCACGCCGAGACGATGCTGGCCACCCACCAGCTGCGGGTGGGCCCGCCGGTGCTGGCCGCGCCGCCGGCGCCGCCGTCGCGGGTCGCCGTCGGCGGCGAGGTGCTGGTGCCGGCCGGGGCGTTCACCATGGGTACGTCGAACGAGCCGTGGGCACTGGACAACGAACGCCCCGCCCACCCGGTGGAGCTGCCGGCGTTCCGCATCGACGTCGCCCCGGTCAGCAACGGGCAGTACCGGGAGTTCATCGCCGACGGCGGCTACCAGCGGCCCGAGTTGTGGACCGCCGCCGGCTGGGCGCACCGCCAACTGGCCGAGTTGACCGCTCCGCTGCACTGGCACGACGACGGCACGTACACCCGGTTCGGCCGCCGATCGCCGATCGTCGCCGACGAGCCCGTCGTGCACGTCTGCTTCCACGAGGCGCAGGCGTACGCCACCTGGGCGGGTAAGCGGCTGCCCACCGAGGCCGAGTGGGAGAAGGCCGCCCGGTACGACCCGGCCACCGGCCGGTCCCGACGCTACCCGTGGGGCGACGACGAGCCCACCGCCGAGCACGCCAACCTGGGTCAGCGGCACCTGGGCCCGGCGCCGGTCGGCGCGTACCCGCGGGGCGCCTCGCCGCTGGGCGTGCACCAGCTCATCGGCGACGTCTGGGAGTGGACGGTGTCGGACTTCGCCCCGTATCCGGGCTTCGCCGCCTTCCCGTACCGCGAGTACTCCGAGGTGTTCTTCGGCCCGGACCACAAGGTGCTGCGCGGCGGGTCGTTCGGCACCGACGCGGCGGCCTGCCGGGGGACGTTCCGCAACTGGGACTACCCGATCCGCCGGCAGATCTTCAGCGGCTTCCGGTGCGCCCGCGACGCCCGTCCCGGCGAGGGCTGACCGTGTGCCGTCACCTGGCCTATCTGGGCCCACCGGTGTCGCTGGCGGCGCTGCTGACCGAGGCGCCGCATTCGCTGCTGCACCAGTCGTGGGCGCCGCGCGACATGCGCCGCGGTGGCACGGTCAACGCGGACGGATTCGGGGCCGGCTGGTACGTCGAGGGTCGCACCGAGCCGGTCCGGTACCGCAGCGAACGGCCGATCTGGGTGGACGACAACTTCCGTCGGCTGGTGGCGGCCACCAGCTCCGGCGCCGTGCTGGCGGCGATCCGGTCCGCCACGGTCGGCATGCCGGTGATCGAGACCGCCGCCGCCCCGTTCACCGCCGGCCCGTGGCTGTTCAGCCACAACGGGGCCATCACCGGGTGGCCGGACTCGGTGGTCGCCGCCGCCGCCGGTCGACTGCCGGTCCGGGACCTGCTGACCCTGGACGCCCCCACCGACGCCGCGCTGCTCTGGGCCCTGGTCCGGCAGCGGCTGCTCGACGGCGCACCCCCGGCGGCGGCGGTCGCCGACACGGTGAGCGAGGTGGCCGCCGTCGCGCCCGGGTCCCGGCTCAACCTGCTGCTGACCGACGGGCAGGTGATCGTGGCCAGCACCGTCGGCCACGCCCTGTCGGTCCGGCAGCTGCCGGACGCCGTTCTGGTCGCCTCCGAGCCGATCGACGGCGAACCCGACTGGCGGGCGGTGCCCGCGGGGCACCTGCTCGTGGCCACCCCCGACGGCCACAAACTGTCCGAACTACCGACGTCACCGGGAGAGCGATGACCGCGCCAGAGCTTGAGATCCACCTCGACGAGGAGATGCTGAGCCGCGCCCTGCGCGCGGACGCCCGGGCCGGACTCACCGACGACCCGAAATGGCTGCCGCCGAAGTACTTCTACGACGCCCGCGGCAGCGACCTGTTCGAGGAGATCACCCGGCTGCCGGAGTACTACCCGACCCGCTGCGAACGGGCCGTCCTGGTCGAGCGGGCCGCCGACATCGCCCGGTTGACCGGCGCCCGGACCCTGGTCGAACTGGGCTCCGGTTCCTCGGAGAAGACCCGCCTGCTGCTCGACGCGCTGACCGCCCGGGGGACCCTGCGGCAGTTCGTTCCGCTGGACGTGTCGCAGGCGGCGCTGCGCGCGTCGACCGCGGCCATCGCCGCCGACTATCCGGCCCTGCGGGTGCACGGCGTGGTCGGGGACTTCTTCTCCGACCATCTCAAGCTGCTGCCGCGCGACGGGACCCGGCTGGTGGCGTTCCTCGGCGGCACGATCGGCAACCTGCTGCCCGCCGAGCGGGCCGACTTCCTGCGCGCCGTCCGCGCCGTTCTCGACCCGGGGGAGTGGCTGCTGCTCGGCGCCGATCTGGTCAAGGATCCGGCGGTGCTGGTACCCGCGTACGACGACCCCGCGGGCGTGACCGCCGAGTTCAACCGCAACGTGCTGCGGGTGCTGAACCGGGAACTCGACGCCGCTTTCGACCCCGAAGCCTTCGCGCACGTGGCCGTCTGGGACGCCCGGCAGGAATGGATCGAGATGCGGTTGCGGGCCGACCGGGCGATGAGCGTGCCGGTGCCCGGTCTCGGCCTGACCGTCGAG
This sequence comes from Catenuloplanes sp., assembly GCA_036386695.1. Classification (GTDB taxonomy): domain Bacteria; phylum Actinomycetota; class Actinomycetes; order Mycobacteriales; family Micromonosporaceae; genus DASVVF01. Next base: position 19,122 of record DASVVF010000800.1, read on the forward strand.
TTCGCCGCCGGCGAGGAGTTGCGTACCGAGGTGTCCGCGAAATTCCGCCGCGACGGTTTGCGCGGCGAGCTGGCCGCCGCGGACCTGACCCTGCGCGAATGGTGGACCGATCCGACCGGGGGATTCGCGGTGTGTCTCGCGGTGGCGGGTCCACCCGACTGACCCATCCGGCCCGCCCAACCCCACCCGTAACAGCACCAGTTACGCCATCACCGGGCGGTCCCGTCGGATCGCGGACGTACCGGCCCCATGACCGCGTGCCGTGAGGCATCATCAAATAAGTCGCTTACCTTCCCGCGGCCGGGGTATTTGTTGCAGCGCGCCTACGCCGGGCCGCTGGCATGTCGGTGCGGGGGCGGGCGACACCGGGGGGTGTGGTGGTGGAACGAGGACCGATGGCCCTCTTCGCGGCGATCGTGCTGGTGGGGTTGGGACCCGCGCTGTGGCTCGGGGCGCAGTTCGCCCAGGCGGGTCAGCTGCCGGGGCGCCCCCCGATCACCGCCGACTACGTCAACCCGACCGCTCCCGCCGGCGACGACCTGCCGGACAGCTCGCCGGGGGCCCAGACCGACAGCGGCCCGCAGAAGCCGCGGATCGTGCCGGCCGGGCCGCCGGCGCGGGGCGTCGGTGGTGCCGCCGAACCGGTCACACCGAGCCCGTCCAGGACCCCGTCGGCCTCCGCGACCCCGCACGCCTCGGCGTCGGCGTCGGCGAGCGCGAGCACCAGCCCCACCGCGAGTACCGCGCCGACGACGGCCCAGCCGGACCCGTCGTCCCCGGCGGCGAACCCGCTCAAGCGCACCCCGCCGCCGATCGTCGGCAACACGGTGCCGATGCCGAGTCAGCCCGACGCGCGGCCGGGTAGCGAGCAGGGCTCGCTGGCGGCGATGCGGGCGCACCGCTGAAACCGGGCGCCCGGCTCGGCCGGTGAGCCGCTCCACCCCGGGCGGGTGAACCGGCCAGTCGGGCGGAAAGTGGCACGATACGCACGGTAATCGAGGTCGACCGGTGGCGGTGGGCCGTCGCGGCACCGCGCCGACGTCGGGGGCTGACCG
>DASVVF010000801.1:0-11605 GCA_036386695.1 Catenuloplanes sp.
AGGGGGCGCCTGACCGGATGGTCAGGCGCCCCCTTAACGGGCTACAGGTGCAGGTCAGCGGTGGCTGACACCACGGCGACCGCTCACGCCGACCACCAGGGCCACGCCGATCGCGGCGAGCACGACCTGGATCAGCAGCTCGGTCCAGTCAAAGCCCGGCGTGTTGGCCAGACCCACCGACCGTGCGATAACAGTTCCGAGCAGCGCAGCGCCAACACCGATCAGCATGGTCAGCCAGATCGGAATGTTCTGCGTGCCCGGTACCACCAGGCGGCCCAGGGCACCAATGATCAGACCAACGATGAGCGCGGAGATAATCCCAGCAACGGTCACGGTCGTCTCCTCTTCAGGGGGGTAAGTAAGTGTTACGTCCGTGGCCCGATAGTTCCCGACCTTGACGAAAACCAAACCGACTCAGCGAAACAGTTGTCGGCGGGCGTCGCGCAGGGCGCGGTCCATGGTGTCGAACGCCAGCGGTGGCGGGTCGTCCAGCGCGAACCAGGCCAGGTCACTGGCCTCCCGGCCGTCCAGCACGATCCGGTCGCCGGGCGCGCTGGCCAGGAAGAAGCAGTCCAGCACGGGCAGCCGCTCACCCTGGAAGTCGTAGCTGCCCACGTACATCCCGACGAAGTCACCAAGGGTCACCTCGACGCCGAGCTCTTCCCGGCCCTCCCGGACCGCCGCGGCCGCCGGGTGCTCCCAGCCGTCGCAGAAGCCCCCCGGCAGCTCCCATCGCCCGGCCCGCGGAGCCAGGGCCCGCTTGACGGCCAGGAACCGCGGCGCCGGCGGCCGGCGGTCCAGCACGATCAGGCCGGCTGACGGTCGGGGGTTGGCGTACAGCCGGTAGTCACAGCGTGAACACACCGTCGGCGGGGTGGAGTCCAGCGGGGCGGCGCAGCGCGGGCAGAACGCCGCCGCCGGACCGTACCCGCGCGGGGTCACTTCTTGCCGCCGGCCGCCTTGCCGTCACCCGAGTCGGAGGTCGACAGCGCGGCGATGAAGGCCTCCTGGGGGACTTCTACGCGACCGACCATCTTCATCCGCTTCTTACCTTCTTTTTGCTTCTCGAGCAGCTTGCGCTTCCGACTGATGTCACCGCCGTAGCACTTGGCGAGGACGTCCTTGCGAATGGCCCGGATGGTCTCCCGGGCGATGACCCGGTTGCCGATCGCGGCCTGAATGGGGACCTCGAACTGCTGACGCGGAATGAGCTTCTGCAGTTTCGCCGCAATGCTGACGCCGTAGTTGTAGGCCTTGTCCTTGTGCACGATCGCGCTGAACGCGTCGACCGGGTCGCCGTGCAACAGGATGTCCACCTTCACCAGGTCGGCCTGCTGCTCGCCGGAGGTCTCGTAGTCCAGCGACGCGTACCCCTTGGTCCGGCTCTTCAGCTGGTCGAAGAAGTCGTAGATGATCTCAGCCAGGGGCAGCGTGTACCGCAGCTCGACCCGGTCGGCGGAGAGGTAGTCCATACCCTGCAACTGCCCACGACGGCCCTGGCACAGCTCCATCACGGCGCCCACGTACTCGTTCGGAGTCAGCACCGTGGCCCGTACCACCGGCTCGTGCACTTCGGCGATCTTGCCGGTCGGGTATTCGCTGGGGTTGGTGACGACGACCTCGGTGCCGTCCTCCAGCACCACCCGGTAGACCACGTTCGGCGCCGTGGAGATCAGATCGAGGTTGAACTCGCGTTCCAGCCGCTCAGCGATGATCTCCAGATGGAGCAGGCCGAGGAAGCCGCAGCGGAAACCGAACCCGAGTGCCGCCGAGGTCTCCGGCTCGTAGACCAGTGCCGCGTCGTTCAGCTTGAGCCGGTCCAGGGCGTCGCGCAGGATCGGGTAGTCCGAACCGTCGATCGGATAGAGGCCGGAATAGACCATCGGCTTGGGGTCCTTGTACCCGCCCAGGGCCGTTTTCGCCGGCCGCTGGTTACCGGTGACGGTGTCGCCGACCCGCGACTGCCGGACGTCCTTCACACCGGTGATCAGGTAACCGACCTCGCCCACGCCGAGCGCCTGGGCCTTCTGCATCTCGGGCGAGATGACACCGATCTCCAGCAACTCGTGCACCGCGCCGGTGGACATCATCTTGATCCGGTCGCGGGCCTCCAGCTTGCCGTCGATGACCCGGACGTAGGTGACCACGCCGCGGTAGACGTCGTAGACCGAGTCGAAGATCATGGCGCGGGCCGGTGCGGCACCGTCGCCGACCGGCGGGATGAACTGCCGGACGATCTCGTCGAGCAGGTGCGACACCCCCTCGCCGGTCTTGCCGGACACCCGCAGACAGTCCTCCGGCTGGCAGCCGATCAGGTGGGCCAGTTCCTCACCGAACTTCTCCGGCTGGGCGGCCGGCAGGTCGATCTTGTTGAGCACCGGGATCACGTGCAGGTTGTTCTCCATGGCCAGATACAGGTTGGCCAGCGTCTGCGCCTCGATGCCCTGCGCCGCGTCGACCAGCAGGACGGCCCCCTCGCAGGCGGCCAGGCTGCGGGACACCTCGTAGGTGAAGTCGACGTGCCCGGGGGTGTCGATCATGTTGAGGATGGCCTCGTACCCGGTCTTTTCGCCCTCGCGGACCCGCCAGGGCATGCGCACCGCCTGGCTCTTGATCGTGATGCCGCGCTCGCGTTCGATGTCCATCCGATCGAGGTACTGCGCCCGCATCAGCCGCGGGTCGACCACCTCGGTGAGCTGCAACATCCGGTCAGCCAGCGTCGACTTGCCATGGTCGATGTGGGCGATGATGCAGAAATTCCGGATGCGGCCGGGGTCGGTCGAACCGGGAACGTTCCCGTCGATGTCGAACGTCGGTGGCACGGTCGTCCGTTCTGGTCGTCGCTGGAGGGTGTCGGTCTGGTGCTCGCGCCACCTATCGTCCCACGTCCGGGTCCGCCGGCTGGCGCTCACTCCTGGCATCGGCGCAACGGCGGCGCACCGGCCGGGGCGACCACGCGCCCGGACGGCCCGGCAGGATGGGCCGATGCGGGAAATCACGTTACCGCCGCCGGCCTACCACCGGACCGCCGTTCGGCCGGCCTGGGCCGAGCTACCGGCGGACCTGCGCCGCGCGATCACCGCCCGGCTCGGCGCCCCGGTGCGCGCCGCCACCACCGCTGGCGGCGGGTTCACCCGCGGCTTCGCCGCCGTCCTGGACCTGGCCGACGGCGGGCGGGCCTTCGTCAAGGCCGCCGACCTGGGCACCCAACCCGAACTGGGCGACTGGTACGCCCGGGAGGCCGCGATCACCGCGGCGCTGCCGGCCGCCGTCCCCGCCGCCCGCCTGCGCTGGACACTGACCACCGCCGGGTATTTCGTGATCTGCCTGGACGCCGTCGACGGTCGGATGCCGGCCCTGCCCTGGCGGCCCACGGAACTCGACGCCGTCCTGGCCGGGTGGGCCACCGCGGCCGCCGCGCTGCGCCAGCCCCCCGCTGAGTTGACCGCCGTCGGACTGCCCCGATTGCCCGACGTGCTGCGCGCCAGCCTGTCCTGGTGGGCCGAGATCCACGCCGGTCGGGAGGCGTTTCCCCCGGCGCCCGGGTACGCCCGCGACCGGCTGGCGGACCTGGTGGCCCTGGAGGCCGCCCTACCCGGGTACGCCACCGACACCGGGGTGATGCACTGCGACCTGCGGCTGGACAACGTGCTGGTCGACCGCCACGGGGCCGGCTGGATCTGCGACTGGAACTGGCCGTGTCACGGACCGGCCTGGTTCGACACCGCGACCCTGCTGGTCACCGCGTACGCCAGCGGCCTGGACGCCGACGGCCTGTTCGCCGCCCACCCGACCACCCGGGACGCACCCGCCGGGGCCCTGGACGCCACGCTGGCCGCGGTGAGTGGCTACTGGCTGACCCGGGCCGCCGCCGGACCGACCACCGCCTCCCCCGCCGCCCGGACGCACCAGCGGTGGAGCGGGCACACGGCACTGGGCTGGCTGGCCGCACGGCAGGGGTGGTCGTGAGGCGTTTTGGTAACCGGATGGGCCCCCTGGTAATCTGATCCTTCGTGCGTGGCGACGTGTGATCGTCGCCTGTGCTCCCAGCAGCTGAACCGCTCAGCATCCCGAGCTGTTCAGTATCCAAACCGAACTACCAGGACGAGGCTGTCGCGTGGCGAACATCAAGTCCCAGATCAAGCGCAACCGGCAGAACGAGAAGGCCCGGCTGCGCAACAAGTCGGTCAAGTCGTCGCTGAAGACCGCCATCCGCAAGTTCCACGAAGCGGCCAAGGCGGGCGACGCGGAGACGGCGACGCCGCTGCTGCGCGCGGCCACGCGTCAGCTCGACAAGGCTGCCAGCAAGGGCGTCATCCACAAGAACCAGGCGGCCAACCGCAAGTCGGCCATCACCAAGCAGCTGGAGTCACTCTCCGCCTGACCGCGGAGCGACAGCCAGAACGCGCCACGGGCACCGCCGGATCACGGATCCGGCGGTGCCCGTTGTCGTCCCGGTGCCCGTTGTCGTCCCGGGGACACGGTTTCCCCGGGGGTGCCGGCCCCGCGGGCGCTCGCGCGCGACGCGGGCCGGCGCGGTTCAGTCGTAGCGGCGGCTGCCGGACTGCCGCGCCCACTGCTCCCGCGCGTCGAGTTGGTCGCCCCGGTCACTGCGCTGCCGCGCTGCCGGGTGGATGTTGCCCGCGATGTACGGCTGGGCCTGCCCGGCCGGGCTGACCGGGACGTCCGGCGCCAGTTCGGGTGACCACCAGGGATCGACCCGGGGCGCGACCGACGGCTGTTGCGGACCGGCCGCGTCATCGACGACCACCAGGCCGTCCCCCGGCACCGCCAGCCCGTCGCCGGACGTGGCTGGCGCATCGCCCGGCCTCGCCAGCCCATCGCGCGACATCGCCAGCGGCTGGTGCGACCCTTCCCAGCGCCGCCGTTCGGGCGCCGGCTGGGCGTCGCCTGCCACCGCCCACGGCCCATCCGCAGTGTCCTGGGCACCTCCTGTGGCCGCCCACGGCTCATCCCCAGTGTCCCGGGCGCCTTCTGCGGCCAGCCACGGCTCATCCGAGGTGTCCTGGGCAGCTTCTGCGGCCGCCCACGGCTCATCCGACGTGTCCTGGCCGTCGCCGGGGACCGCCCACGGCTCGCCGGGAGCCCCCTCGGCATCCTCGGCATCCTGGGCATCACGGCGGCCAGTCCAGGACTGGTCGGGAGCCGCCAGTGGATCGGGGCCCGTCCAGGGCGGGTCGGCAACCACCCGGGGGTCCGTCGGAGCGTCCCAGGCGTCGGAAGCCCCATGCGAATCGCGGGACAGCGCCCACGATCGGTCGGCAACCACCCGCGGGTCCTCCGCCGCCCCCCACGGCGCGTCCGAAATGGCCTGCGGGTCACGTGCCGTCGTCCAGGGCGCGTCGGAACCGGCCGACGGGTCGACCGAAGCGACCCATGGCGCGTCAGTAGTCGCCCGCGGGGCGGACGACGCCGCTACCGAGCTCCCCGGAAGATCCCAGGCGTCGGTGGCCACCAGAGGGTCGTCGGGGATCGCTTGGCGCGGCGCCGCGTAGCCGCCCACCGGTCGGGCGAAGACCTGGGTGGCGAAGTCCGACCGGTCCAACGTCCGGTCGTGGTCGTCGGCGTCCCATCGGTCCCGCCCACCGGCCGGCGCCGTCGCTGTGTCGTCGTCTTCGCTGGGCGCCGGGAACAGCGCGGTTGGCGGGTACCCGGCCGCCGGGTCCGCTGCGGCGAACCGCGGTACGGACGGGTACGGCGGGGGCGGCCGAAAGCCCGACTCTTCGCGACCCACGGTGTCCTGGTCGGCGATCCGCTCCGCGTGGGAACGCTGACGGACCGGGGTCCCCCGGCGCGACGCCGGCGCGGCCGGGGTGCTGCCGGCGATCACGTCATTGACCTTCACCATCACCGCCACGCACGCCGGCAGGACCAGGATGCCCCACCAGCTGACCAGCTCGGCCAGGGTGAGCAGGACCGCCACGGCGATGGTGCCCTCGAGGAACAGGAAGCAGAGCACCCCGCTGGGGTGGATGTGCCGCAGCCGCAGCAGTCGGGCGTACAACGGGCGGGCGCGCGGTTCCTCGCGGGACGCGGCGGGACGCGCCGCCCGGGACTGCCGGCTCATCGGAGGGCTCCGGCGCTGCGCACACCGTCGCCGTGCCGGGCGGCGGCGACCGCGAACACGGCCCGTTCCAAGGCGTATCCGCGGTCGTCGGCGCCGCCCTTGACGGCCGCGTTGCAGTCGGCGGCGGCACACATCGCGTCCACCAGCCCGTCGGGTGTCCACCCGCGACCCTGGCGCTGCGCCCGTTCTATCTTCCACGCCGGCATACCGAGAGTGCTGGCCAGCTGGTACGGGCTACCCCGACCCGCCGACGCGACCCGGGCCACGGTCCGCACCCCGTCGGCGAGGGCGTCGGCGATCGGCACCGGGTCGACCCCGACGTGCAGGGCCCACCGGAGTGCCTCCAGCGCGGCCGGAACATCCCCGACCATGGCCGCGTCGGCGACGGTGAACCCGGTCACCTCGGCGCGACCGCGGTAGTACCGGGCGACCGTCTGCGGGGTGACCGGGCCCTCGGTGTCGGCGATCAGCTGTGAGCAGGCCGCCGACAGCTCCCGCAGGTCGTTGCCGACCGCGGCCAGCAACGCCTCGGCGGCGTCCTCGCCGCACCGGCCGCCGCTGCGGCGGAACTCGTCGCGCACGAACGCCACCCGCTCCCGATGGCCCTTGAGCTTCGTGGCGGCCACCACCGTGGCGCCGGCGGCACGCAGCCCGTCCGCGAACGCCTTTCCCTTGGCCCCGCCGACGTGCGCCACGATCAGCGTCACCTCCGGGTCGGGATCGCGGGCGTACGCCAGCAGCGCCGCGACGAGATCCTTACGGGCGTCCTGGCCACCGCGGACGACGAGAACCCGGCGGCCGCCGAACAGGGAGGGGCTGAGCATTTCCGCCACTTCACCGGCGCTCAACCCGGCGGCTTCGTATTCCCGCACGTCAGAGCCGGGGTCTGCGGTGCGTGCGGCCTCAACGGCCTGGCTGATCGCTCGGGTGGCCAGCAACTCCTCGTCCCCCTGGACGAGCAGCAGCGCAGCGGTGCTTCGGGGGGTCACGCGGGACATCGTCGCATGTGTCGGGCGCTGTTTGCGGACGTCGACCCCTCGGGTCTCGGACAGATCACAAAAAGCGAAACCAGACATATAGCAACCATGTCAACACTTAGAGTGTCGACTTCGGACCCCGTCACCCGTCCGGGTGACGGCCGGGAACTGGCGGCGCACCCCTCCCGGGACCCGTGCCGGCGACCACCGGGGCGATGACCGCCCTCACCGTCGCCGCCCTGGTTCCGGCCCGCGGACCACGACCGCCAGTCCATCCGGCCGGCGCACGGCGGCCAGGTCACCCTGCTGATCGGTACGCAGGATCCGGGCACCGCCGCGGGCGAGCCGGGCCAGTACCGCGGCGTTGGGATGACCGTAGTCGTTGTCCACGCCGACGCACACCAGCGCCACCGCGGGACCGACGGCGTCGAGGAACTCCGGCAACTGGTACGCCGAACCGTGGTGTCGCAATGTACGCTCCGCACCTATGTCCCGCGAGCGGTACGACGACAGCTTTGAATGGATCCTGTACGTCCGCATCAGCGATGACCGCGAGGGCGGCGGCCTGGGCGTCCGCCGCCAGGAGGACGACTGCAGGACCCTCGCCGAAGGCCTTGGTGGCCGCATCCTGACCGTCTGCTCCGACAACGACCTAACGGCCAACGACCGGTCCGGGCGCTACAAGCCCCGACCCGATTACAACCGAATGTGCGACCTCCTACGTGAACGGAGAGGAGAGCGCGGCGTCATCACCTGGCACGCCGACCGCCTCCACAGGAACCCACGCGAGCTCGAAGACTTCATCGACCTAGTCGAGGGAACCGGCGCGGCAGTTCAGACCGTCAAGGCCGGCGGCATCGACCTGTCCACCCCGTCCGGCCGGATGATCGCCCGACAGCTGTGCGCCGTCGCCCGGTACGAGTCCGAGCACAAGTCCGACCGCATCCGCCGCAAGGTCCTGGAGCTCGCCGCCGACGGCAAGATCGCCAACGGTGGGCCGCGGCCATTCGGCTACCGCCGCGTCTTCGCCGGCGATGGTCCCCGCCGAAAGATCCTGCGCGACGAGGTAGATCCGACGGAGGCCGCCATCGTGGCCGAGTGTGCCCGCCGCACCCTGGCCGGTCACACTCTCCGCTCCATCGTGGGAGACCTCAACGCGAGCGCTGTACCCACCAGCACCGGCAAACTCTGGACCCAGCAGGCTCTACGGCTGATGCTCCGCGGCGGCCGCATCGCAGGCCTCCGCGAACACAATCGCGTGGTGGTGGGCAAGGCGGTGTGGCCCGCCATCATCACCAAGGAGCAGCACCAGCTGCTCCGCGCGCTGCTCGACAACAAAGGCCGTCGAGGCAGCAGGGTCCGACTCCACTACCTGACCGGGTTCGTGTACTGCTCCGAGTGCGGAACCCGCGGCGTGAAGATGAGCGTGGTCCCGCAGCACGGCAAGCTGAAGTACCGGTGCCCGCCCAAGCAGGAAGGCGGGTGCAACGGCCGCATCATCGCGGTGGCGGAGCTGGTCGACCTGGTCGACGCCTACATGGCGGGGCGACTGTCCGACCCGCTTGCGTTACGGCAGCTCGCCGCTCGGGAGGCCAGCAACGATGGTGAGGCCTCCGCCCTGCTGCAGCGGATCGAAGGTGACGAACGACGGTTGGCGCTGCTCACCCACGAGCTCGAAGACGGCGACGAGGAAGACCTTCCAGAGGTACTGGTGACGGTACGGAGGCTCCGCGCCCGCCTTCGGGAGGCTAAGCAGTCGTGGGCCGAGCTGACGAGCAAACCCGAGCTCGCCGGCCTTGACCTGCCTGACCTCGCCGCCAGGTGGCCGAGCTTGCACCTCGACCAGAAACAGCGGCTCCTCCGGCTGTTCGTGGCGCGGATCGAGATCAAGCCTGCCCGCCGCGGCCTGCCCCGGTTCGACCCTGACCGCGTCGATGTTCTACCTGCTTGACCGCCCGGGGTACCCGTACAGTCGTTCGATCGTTGCGAATAGGTGACTCCTATCACAAAAACGACGAAATGGGAGATGCGCATGTTCGGCACAACTGAGTTATCGACGGTCGACGCGGGCCAGCTCCCGTGGTTGATCACGGCTGCGGCGACGATCGTCGCGGTCGTCGCGGTTCGGCGCTTTGCAGCTGGGCGGAGGGCTATCCGCGACGGCGACAGGTACGCGCAGGGCTACATCGACGCGGTCAGGCACCTCTACCCGGGGGCCGGCGGCGCTTGCGGCCGGGCCGCCACATAGACACCCTTCCCCTGGTGACCCTCCACAAGACCCTGTGACCGCAACACCAGCATGGCGTTACGAATGGCAGTACCCGAGACCCCGTACTGCTCGCGTAGCTGGCTGGTTGACGGCAGCTTGTCGCCAGGACCCAGCTCGCCAGTGGTGATCTGGCGCGTGATGTCCTCGACGATCCGCTGATACGACGGCGTGATCGGCATGACTCTCCCTAGATGGCACGCCGATTCGATCACGCTCATCTTCCCCACTTCAAGCACATGGTGATCGGGGTCTGGTCTTAGGACACATAGAAGCTTAAGTTGGGAGGTGGGATTCCCCTAGATGGCACTGGTGGGAAAACCCCGGTGGGCGGTGCTCGGAGGGCCCGCCCACCGGCCCCCCCGTAGCGGCGCGAGGAGACATCGCGATGCGACAGGCACGTCACGTCACCCACGGACCACGTCGCCCCTGGACCCGACCCTGGCGGCTCATCTGCCAGTGCGGCCTTGCGGCCTGGCCATGCCCGGTGGTCATCCTCAGGAAGAGCCAGGCGGTCCAGCCGCCGGCCAACGAGCGACCAGTCTGGAACGGCGCGACGGCAGCGCTGCCCAACACGACCTTCCGGCTCACCCCGGGCCAGCTCAGCCGCGGCCAGGGGAACCGGCGGTGATCTGCGCGCGGGATGGGCTGTGATCCCCCGGCCCGGCGAGGTTGTGTTCCTCGGCCCTCAGGCGTCCGTGCAGTTCGGCGGTGGCCGGCAGGTGGTATTCCGGGTGATCCGGGTGCACGACTGGACGGCGACCACCGGGTGGGTCTGGCTCAACGGCTACGAGCTCGACGCGTCCGGGAACGCGGTCGAGCGGCGGACAGTGTTCGTACAGATCGCCGGGATCCGACACAAGAAGTGATCGGGCCCGACGGCCTGTTCGCCGATGGCGGACTGGAGCGTGCGAAGCCCTGTACCAGCAGGGGGGCAGCTAGACGCCCGGCGTACGTCGCTGTTCGATGAGCCCTGCGACGGCGGTCGCCTTGACGCGGCGGTGGCCGCCGCGTTCCGTCCGGTAAGACTCCAGCTCGCCGTCATCGATCATGCGTCGGACCGTCGATTCGGACTCGGTGTAGCCGGCAGCGCGTAGGGCGGCGATGACCTCGCCGATCGTCAGCCACGTGCCGTCGACTACCACCGGGCCCCCTGGTCGAAACTGTCAAGTTGGTCAAGTCTGGCAGACGGAGCATCAGCCGCGCGCGCCGCATGGGGTCACCCGTTCTACGAGTCTGTCATAACTGCCAAATCTGTCAAAGCTGTGGCACACTGGCCGGCATGACAAGCACCGTTCTGGCCCAAGGCACCGACAGCGCCCAGGCGGCGGCACTGAAGCTGCCTCAGCTGCGTCGTATCCGGTGGGCGGTCCGCGGCGTCCTGGTCCTCGGTGTCGCCGCGTCGACCGTCGCGAACACCCTGGCCGCCGACCCGAACGGCGTCAGCCGGACGATCGCCGCCTGGCCGCCTCTGGCCCTGCTGCTGACGATCGAGCTGATCTCGCGAATCCCGGTGCACCGCCGGGCGCTCGCCGGCGCGCGGCTCTGCGCCACCGCAGTGATCGCCGGGATCGCCGCCTGGGTTTCGTACTGGCACATGGCCGAGGTCGCGGCCCGGTACGGCGAGACAGGCGCGTCGCCGTACCTCCTGCCGCTGTCCGTCGACGGCCTGATCGTCGTCGCCTCGATCTGCCTCGTGGAACTCGCGGGACGGATCCTCGCGGCGCAGCAGCCATCGTCGCCCGCCGAGGTGCCGGCGTCGACGCCCGAGCCGGCCGCTGAGCCGCCGGCTGCGCCAGAACCGGCACCCGAGACACCCGAGGATGGCTCACCCGAGCCGGACGAAACCGCAGGTGAGGGCGTGCGCCAGGATGATCGGTCGGCGCAGGAGATCGAGGTCGTCGTCCGCGCCGTGAAGGCAGCCAACCCGGGCATGGGGTACCGGAAGATCGCGGCGGCGGCGGCGACCTCTCCGAACAAGGTGCGGCGCATCCTCGGCCGCGAGCTGACCCTCGACCTGGCGCCCTCGGAGCCCGACGGACAGGCGAACGGCCGGGTGCCGGAGCTGAGCGGCGCGCGCCGACCCTGACGGTTTCCGCCGGGCCGGACTTCCCCGCCGGCCCGCGCGGTGGCCGCCAGATAGGCGACCAGAAGGTATCTCAACCCGGAGCGCGGCCCTCGGCCTCGACAACCAGCACCGCGCTCCGGTCCCCAACCCACTACGTAGGAAAAGGGAAGCTCATGTTCGCACGAATCATCCTGGCGGCCTGGGTG